>JARRNV010000091.1:0-4329 GCA_037384685.1 Sulfurimonas sp. | reverse complement strand
TTTTAAGCTCAGACTCTTCAACAGGACGAGCAGACATAGTTTTGTAAATGTTATAAGCAAACATTAAGAAACCGATTAAGTATAATGTACCACCAACTGCACGGATAGTGTAGTAAGGATGAAGTACTGTAACTGTATCAATGAAAGAGTAAGCTAAGTTACCGAATTCATCGTGAGCACGCCACATCATACCTTGAGTAATACCAGCGATCCACATTGAAGTGAAGTATAAAACAACACCTAAAGTTTGAATCCAGAATTGAGCAGCCATTAAACTTTTTGAATAGATCTCACGTTTAAATACACGTGGAGCCATATGGAATAATGCAGCCATGATCATGAATCCAACCCATCCAAGAACACCATCATGAACGTGACCAACAATCCAGTCAGTGAAGTGCGCGATAGCATTAACAGATTTGATTGCTTGAATTGGACCTTCTAATGTAGAGAACATATAGAATGTAGAACCAAGTACCATAAACTTAATTAATGGAGATGAAGCAACTTGTTGCCACTCACCCTTCATAGTAAGAAGCATATTGATTGCTGAACCCCAAGATGGCAAGATCAGGATTACAGAGAAAATTGAACCCATAGTCTGCATCCAATCTGGAACAGTTGAATATAGAAGGTGGTGACCACCAGCCCATAAATAAACAAACATTAGACCCCAGAAAGAAAGTAAAGAAAGTTTATAAGAATAAACTGCTTGACCAGATTCTTTCGGTAAGAAGTAGTAGATCATTGCAACGATAGGCACTGTAAAACCAAATGCAACCGCATTGTGACCGAACCACCATTGTACTAATGCATCATTTGTACCTGCATACATAGATACAGAGTGATACCAAGCACCAATACCGCCTGAAGCAAAGTAAGTTGGAACTTCCATGTTGTTGAATAGATAAAGCATAGCAATACCTAAGAATGTAGCGATATAGTACCAAATAGAGATGTATAAGCTCTTCTCACGACGAATACCGATAAGACCAAAGATACTTAAACCAAATAATACCCATACAACTACAACAGCAACATCGATAGGCCATTCAAATTCAGCATACTCTTTTGAAGTAGTAACACCAGCGAATAATGAAACAACAACTGCCACAACAACTAAAAGATAAATCCAAAAGTGAATTTTACCAATAGCCATTAGAAATTTTGATTCTGCCATTGATACTTTCAGTACACGTTGACCAACATAATACCAAGTAGCCCAAATACCACTTAATGTAAACCCGTAAATAACTGCATCTGTATGCAGTGGACGAAGACGACTAAAGTTTGTAAACTCAGCTAAACCACTTCCTAAAATAGTGTTAACACCAGGAAAAGCAAGTTCAAATGCTAAAATTACACCGATGAGCATCCCTACAAATCCTAAAAGAACTGTAGTTAGCATGAACATCTTTGCAACCGTATAGTCGTACTCTAATGGACGATTCTCCATATATAGCCTCCTTAAGATTCAAAGCAATTAAGTTTAACTTTGCCTTCTAAAGCAAAATTAAGCCAATTAACACATGTATATTAACAATACAAATGTTTAATTAATCTTAAAGTTAACACTTTTGTAACAATTTATTAACTTTTTGTTTACTTTAGAAATTTTATATATACTTAAGCTATAATTAATTTGAGACAGGAAGATAAGTTTTTATTATAGAAAAACTTATCTTTTAATGAGAGAAAGGAACTCTGAGAAAATGTAACGGCTTTCCTTTGGTCCTGGACTTGACTCAGGATGATGCTGTACAGAAAAAATCGGTTCATCTTTATATTTTAAACCTTCAATCGTACCATCAAAAAGATTTGTATGTGTCACATCTGCAATCTCTGTAATATTGTCTGGAACATTATAGTTGTGGTTTTGTGCAGTAATTTCAACAAAGCCTGTCTTTAAATTTTTTACAGGATGGTTACCACCATGGTGACCAAATTTTAATTTAAATGTATCGTACCCATGAGATATTGAAAGGAGCTGATGCCCTAAACAAATACCAAACATTGGAACTTTAGCAGCGATCAATTTTTTAATTTCCTCTTGCTCTTTCTTAAGAACTAACGGGTCTCCGGGACCATTAGATAAAAATACACCATCAATTAGTTCATTGTTATACTTTTCAATCAGGTCTTCGGCTATAAAATCGTTAGGAATAACTTCAACACCGATTCCTGCTGAAACTATTTCATTTAAAATATTTCGCTTCACTCCGAAGTCAATTACTGCAATTTTTGCTTGTTGCTTTGGAGCTTCGTCATATTTAAATTCACTCTCTGAATAAGTGCTAGAAGTGTGTGCATACGCCTCTTTTGTACTCACTTGCTCTATGTAGTTCACATCTTCAATACGTGGAGAGTTTTCAAGAACTTTTTTAAGCTCCTCTTTGTCAGAGATCTCAGTAGATGCAATCATCATCATCGCACCCTCTGCTCTAAGCATTTTAGTTAAATATCTTGTATCAATATCACAAATACCCATTACATTATGTTTTTCTAAAAAGTTAGCAAGAGAATCCTCTCCGCGGAAATTAGAATATCTCGGCTGATATTTACGAACAAGCATTCCTTTAGCGTGAGCTTTTAAACTTTCCATATCTTGATCATTTACACCTACATTTCCAATCTCAGGCATTGTAAATGTTACAAACTGTCCTGCATATGAAGGATCAGACATAATCTCTTGGTACCCTGTCATAGAAGTATTGAAAACTATCTCACCAACCTCTGTTTTTGAAGCACCAAAACTTTTTGCCTCGAGGTATGTACCATTCTCGAGATAAATATATACGTTTTTTAATTCAGCCATTTTACTCCATACCTCTTTTTAAAAGTTCCTCTTTGTAGAGTTTTTCATAAAGAATTTCAAACTCATCAGTTCCCGGGATAAATTTACGTTTATATGAACGGATTTTGTCCATAACAGCATCTTGAATCTCTGAAGTATCTGCAATAAACGATGTAATAGAGTTATAAATAATATTTTTTACACGATTCTCTGAAACATCAAAATGGATTAGATCTTCTTCGTATAGTTCATCTAAAATTTTGTGAGAAATATCTGAAAATCTTTCATCATAATCAAGTATAACATCAAACTCAGGTGCTAGTTTTTTCTTGATCATAAAAAAGAGTTGGCGCTCATCAGCTAACATAAACTCAATCTCTTCCTCGTTTGCATCGATCATTTCGTTTACTTTCTCTTCAAGTGCCATCTCTTGTTTAACACTGTGTTCAAATATTGTTTTTGCTTCGTTTGCTACAGCTTCAAGCCCTTTAGTCATAGTTACAACACCACTTCTATTTAAATCAATTGCTATTTTATCTGATATATGGGGGATAGTTTTTAGTGATATTTTCATGATCTATGACCTACTTATTTAAGAAATTTAGCAATTTTACAATAAGTTAGGTAAAATTTTGATTATTTCGATAAAAGTTGTGTTAATTCTGATGCTTTTTTCGGATCCATTTTACTTAATATCTTACCGATAATTTGTGGTTTGAGAGATTGTAAAATTTGTGCAGCTTCCTCATTTGGCATATCTGCTAAAACAGTAGCGGCAGCTCCGGCTTTCATTTTGGCAAATGTTTGAGAAATTTTACCTAGTTTTGTAGATTTTAATTCTGCTAATGCTTTTTCGTTTTTCTCAAGCATCGCTTTAGTATTTTCTTCTCTTGTTTTGATCTCGTCTAGTTTTTTATTTACCGCTTCTTCTTGCTGGTTTAAACGTGTTTCTTTCTCTTTTAAAAGTGCTTCTGTTGCTGTTTTAAGTGATTGCAATGCCTGTTTTTGTTCATCTATACGTTCAAGTTCAACTAATAGTTCACTTTTTCTTTGTTTAAAGATCTCTGTACATTCAAAAAGTTTATCGCTTGTCTCCAAAGCGTATAAAGATCCAAAAAATAAAGATAATAACAGTAAATATTTCACTAAGCAGACCTCTCTTTTATATTATGCGTAATGAGTGCAATCTCATCTAACTCTTTTGCATCTTTTATTTTTTGCGCTTTTTTCATAGCCTCAATCTCTTGAAGCTCTAAATATTGATATTTTTCATATTCTATCATATCACGTTTAAGTTGTTCTTGTGCTTCTTGAACTTCTCTTGTAGCAAACGTAACCCACTCTTCGTTATGTCGTATGATTGAACGTTGTGAGTCTAAAAGTGCACGGTTTGAAAGAAAATCTGAAATTATTCCGTTTTTAGGAGGTTGTAGTTCATCAAGCGATTTAAAAGAATCTTGCAACGCTTTTCTGGCATTATTTAGCGCAAAATTTTTTGATTGAAGGAGACGTTCACTCTTTTGCATAATGTTTTT
>JARRNV010000090.1:0-4330 GCA_037384685.1 Sulfurimonas sp. | reverse complement strand
ACTACACCGCTTCTAATAGTAGGGTGACGTTTTCCTAGGGTTAAAGATACCCCACCAAGTGTTACACCTTGATAGATCAAAACATCATCTTCAATGATTGTTGTTTCACCAATAACCACACCCGTTCCGTGATCGATAAAAACACGACGTCCAATTTGTGCCGCAGGGTGTATATCTATATTTGTAATTATTTGAGATATACCCATTAAAATTCTTGCTGTTCTTTTAAAATTTGCACAGTGTAGCTTATGTGCTACACGATACCATACAACTGCCCATATTCCAGGGTAGTTAAATAAAAAATCTAATTTGGAATTTAAAGCGGGATCATTTTTATATGCGTTAGAAAAATCTTCTTTAATTAATGCAAATATTCCCATTATCATACCTTAGTTTGTAGTTCTTAAATAGCCGTTTTGATGTAAAAAAATCTCTAGCTTCGAAAGTGTATCAGATTTTTCTTGTTCTGTTATAAAAGTGCTATTATTTATATCTGTTTTAAGTTTATTTAAAATTTCTTCCGTGTTATAGCCGATATCATCGAGTATATCCAAGATATTATTTGATTCGGTCTCATTAGTCACATTATACCCATTATCATCGATCTCAATTGTGTACTCATTTGGATGACTAAAAAGGTTGTGTTGCATCCCTAAAGTTTCTTGATACGCTCCAACATTGAAAAATGCTAAAAAGTAATCATCTTCATCAATATTTATATCGTGGAGATATAAAGGGCGTTCAGGATTAAATTCAATTTCACCGTCACTATCACATGTTATGTCCCATAGTGAAGCTGCACGAAGCGGCGTAGTATTTAAATGGTGGATTGGCATAACCGGAAAATGTTGTCCCAGCCCCCAATAATCCGGTAACGATTGAAAAATAGAAGCATTTATGAGATAACGCTCTTGCAGTTTATACTGCAACTGCTCTAATTCGTTCGTTGGATTAGATGATTTTAAATAAAGTGCTTTTTTAATAATGTTATGCACTAAAATTTCGGCATTGGATCTATCTTGTAAGTCTATATATCCGAGATCAAAAAGGGTAAAGAGAGATTCCATATGATCAAGGGCATCGTGAAGATACTCTATACAGTTCGCATTTGTTAAAAGCTGATTGAGTTCACGTAACTCTTCAACAAGTGGTGGGTTAAGTTCTTTAAACTCTAATGATTTTTCCTGATAGTCTTGTGAAAAAAGCTCTAAAACAGGTGTAATTAAAACAGCATGAGAAGCAACGATAAAACGACCCGATTCTGTAAAAATATCGGGATGCTCAACCCCTTTGTTATTCATAATTTCACCAAGTAAAAACACTACGGAACTAGAAAATTCATCTATTGAATAGTTTCGAAAACTTGCACTTTCATGTTGATCGTATTCAACTGCTAATCCACCACCGATATTTATACTTCTGAGTGCATCAGCACCCATCATTTTTAGTTCTGCATAGATATGTCCAGCCTCACGAAGAGCTTTTTTTAATGGAGCAATGTCTGACATTTGTGAACCGATATGGAAGTGAATCATTGTAAAATTTTCTAAAAGATTTGCTTCTTTTAAAAGTTTCATTGCTTCTAGAATTTCAGTGGAAGTAAGACCAAATTTAGCATCCATTCCGCCACTTTTTGCCCAGATTCCGCTTCCTGCACTGTGTAAACGTATTCTAATACCTATATTAGGGACTTTTAGCGTTGATTTTTTTGCAACTTCTATAATAGTCTCTAATTCATTTAACCCCTCAATAGTTATAGTGATTTTGTGTCCGCTTTGAGCCGCAATGAAGCCTAGAGTGATCATCTCTTCATCTTTAAAGCCGTTAACTGTAATATTAGCCTCTTTAGGTGTTTTTGCCATTGCTAAAATGAGTTCGGCTTTACTTCCTGCTTCTAAACCGTAGTTGTACTCTTTGCCTTTAACGGTAATAGCTTCTACAACAGCCGGAAATTGATTTACCTTAAGTGGAAATACTGCTTGAAACTTCCCGTGGTAGTTATTATCGTTAATAGCTTTTTCAAAGTAGTTATACAGGGTTAAGATCTGCTTTTTAATTAAATGGGGGAACCTTAAAATTGTAGGCCCTTTAACATTTTTTTCACGAATTTCATTGATTATTTGAATCAATGAAGGCATAGATTTGTAGTTGAGTTTTATCTCACCGTTTTCAATTATAAAGTTTTTATTTGACCAAAGATCGATGCCAAAATTTTTCAATTAAAAATCCTCTAGTTTAATTGTCTCTTCTATTTTTGTTTCTAAATCTTTCACCCATATAGTTTTATTTTCTAGTTCGTTTGTTCCAATTACGCAGCAAAATCTTGCATTTACCTTATCGGCACCTTTGAGGTGGTTTTTAAGGTTTTTTGATTTATATTCACATGCAACTTCAGCAATAGCACGTTTTTTGTGTGCTATTTCTAGTACAAGGCTTAGAGCTTCATCATCCATAGCTCCCATATAGTAACCATTACGTTTTTCTTCAGGCAATTCGATCAGCTCTAAAAGTCTTTCTATTCCCATAGCAAAACCAACGGCAGGAGTAGGGCGACCGTCTAAAAATTCAACTAGTCTGTCATATCTACCTCCACCGGCAATTGCACTTTGACTACCTATGTTATCGCTTACAAATTCAAATGCAGTTTTAGAGTAGTAATCAAGTCCACGTACGAGATTTGTATCAATTTCGTATTCAATTTTACTTGCATCTAAAATCTCTTTGAGTTTATCAAAATCACTTTGACATTCATCACATAAACAATCCATGAGCTTTGGAGCTTTTACGTAAAGAGACTGACATTTCTCATTTTTACAATCAAGGACACGGATAGGATTTGTTGATTTTCTTCTTACACAATCCTCACAGATCTCATCTTCGACACTTTCAATAAAACTTACTAAGTTTTTACGATACTCCGGCATACAGTTTTGATCACCTAAAGAGTTTAGTTGCAGTCTGTATCCAATTCCAAGAGCCTTTAGGATGTCGCTGATCATCATAATGATTGTTGCATCTTCATGTACCAATTCTACACCGAAACTTTCGCAGCCAAATTGATGAAACTGTCTTAAACGACCTTTTTGCGGTCTCTCGTAACGAAACATTGGACCATGGTAAAAATATCTGTGAATTCCGCCTGCGCGATCGAGTTTGTTTTGAATAAAAGCACGAACAACGCCTGCAGTGCCTTCCGGACGTAGACAAACATCATTTTCACCCTTATCGATAAACTGGTACATCTCTTTGCCGACAATATCGCTAGATTCTCCAACAGAACGCTTAAAAAGAGCAGTTTCTTCTAGTATAGGTGTTTCTATAAAATGAAATCCGTAGCGAGTGGCAATTTCTGTAGCTACTTTAAGAAAATATGTATATCTTTTATAGTCATCATTATTTAAAATATCATTCATTCCACGAAGAGATTTAATCATTTTTAACCTTGTTTTATAGAAATATAATTAATTTTCTAAGGATAGCATTTTTATCTTTAGAATATGTTTTAAACTATTTAATATTATTTAGTATTTGCTTTGTTATAGCTTCTATTGGCTGTGTTGCATCAATTATAATAAGCTCTATTTTTAAAAGTTTTGCCGCTTGAATGATCGCATCTTGAATATTTAAAAGGTACTCACTACCACGAAGTTCAATCCCGTCTAATTCTTTTTGAGAAAGTCTGAATTCCAGTTCCTCTTTTGTAAGTTGTAGTAAGAAAACTTTTTCGGGATAAGTACTGTTTGTTGCAAAGTTGTTAAGGTGTACTAACTCTTCTTCAGCGATTTCACCGTGAATAAGTGCATAAGCAACACCGCTGATAGCACTTCGATCAGATATGATCATCTTCTTGTTTATGTTTGGTTCAATCACCTCTTTTAGATGTTCTGCACGATCGGCCAAAAAGAGCAAAAATTCAGCTTTTTTGCTTTTTGCACGAGCAGATAAAACAAGCTCTCTGATCTCAACTCCGAGTTCTGTAGCCCCAGGTTCTTTGGTAATTACAGCATCAGGGTACTGTTGTGAAAGAGCAGAAATTTGGGTACTTTTTCCCGCTGTATCTATTCCTTCTATTGCAATGTACATGAATTCATACCTCGAATCATTTTTTGTACCTCTGGCGGTAAAATATGGTCTGTTTTCCCGTTGAATTTTAAAAGGTTTCTGACAATAGATGAACTTACAAAAGCGTGTTTTAGTTTAGGCATTAGATATACGGTCTCGATCGTATCATCAAGTGAATTGTTAAGATAGCCAAGTTGGAGTTCGTACTCAAAATCACTTACAGCACGAAGTCCTCGAATCAGTACTTTTGCATTATGTTCACGTGCTA
>JARRNV010000089.1:0-4346 GCA_037384685.1 Sulfurimonas sp. | reverse complement strand
CCAAACCATTATCTTTTATAAAAAGTGTGAACTATTCCGATTCGATCTTTCAAGCACAAGACTATGATGAATGGATCAACTTAGTTTTAACAAATCATCAAGGACAATGTAAAACAAAGCTTTTTAATAAGTTTACAAACAAAACCTCTTTGATGAATATAAAAATTTCCAAGATTGGTGATGAAAATGATTATGTATTTACCATTGAAGATCTTACAGACACTCATAACAAACAAAATAAAAACGACACTTTTAACAATGTTGATACACTAACAAACCTAAGCAATTTAAAGGGATTTGAAGAACTGCTTGAGACAAAGCTAAAAGATACACATAATAAAGATTTAAAAATTCTCATGATCGAACTTCACGGGCTCAGTCTCTACAGCGAACAAAAATCTGAAGAACAAGCTGATAAGATCGTAACAGAGATTGCCCAAACACTCAAAGAAAAATATAACAATGAAGTTGCCCGCATAGATTATAACCGCTTTGTTATTTTAAATAATAATCTTACCTTAGAAGACTCAAATAAACTTGTTAAAGAGATAGACACCATCATTTCAGCTGCACCGGACACCCAAAATATAAATGTAAATGCTGCAATAGTACTACTTGAAGATTCAGATACTTTAAACAGTGTTATCCATCATGGAGAGATGCTTTTACACCACCTTAAAAAACAAGATTCGAACCAAGTTATTGATGACAATACTATCACACAGGCAGAAATGAAACGGCTTCAAGGTGAGAAAAAATTTCTTTCATTAATGAAAGAGTATAAAGCAGATAAAAAAACTTTGCCTGTTACAAACTACTACTTAGAGATACCGCTAAAATCTGATGCTAAAATTATTAATATTTCAGAAAAAGAGATGACACTAGATGTAAGAAAAATTGCAGCCGTAGCTTTACATAAACATGATAATATATATATTAGTATGCCCTCAAAACCTAACTACAAAGCTACAATTAAAAAAGTGAATATTGAAAAAAATCAAATAATTTTAGAAAAGTTTGAAACTATAGACTCTTCTGCTCTCGATCGAAAAAATATTCATGTAAAACTAAGTGAGCCTTTGGAGGTTTTAGTAAAATCGGAGAAAGTACAAATTTTAGAAGATTTAGAAAGTGCTTCTGTTGATACCTTTGTTATAATTGTTAACCACCTTTACAACATAGAGAAAGATTCTAAAGTATCTATTTTTGCAACATTCCTCAATGAACAAGAAGAAGAGTTTATAGGACATGTTTATAAAATCATTCCTATTGCAGATAAATTTAAACTGATCATCCACCTTGATAAAACAAAAAGTATACAAAACTCGCTTGTACCGTTTATTTCACAAAGGCAGATAGAGATTATTAAAGAGTTGCAAGACAAAACCTCCTATTAAAGAGGTTTTGTAAGCTATTGTTTAAGCGTTATTGTTTTAAACCAATAAGCGTTTGAAGAAGCTGATCTGATGTTGTAATTGTTTTACCGTTTGCTTGGAAACCACGCTGAACAATGATCAGCTGAGTAAGTGCACGAGAAAGGTCAACGTTTGATGCTTCAAGGGCCGCTGATTGGATAAACCCACGCCCTGCAGTTGCCGCAGTACCGATGATCGGATCCCCTGAGTTGGCAGTTTGGATAAATACGTTTCCACCCTCAGTTGAAAGCCCTTCATTATTTGTAAATTTTGCCATAGCGATCTGAGCTAAACCAAATGAACGACCGTTTGAGAATGAACCGATTAACGTACCTGATTGATCGATTCTAATACCAACTAAATCCCCACCTGTATAACCATCTTGAGAGATACCTGATGTTGCAGATCTACTATCAAATGATGTCATACCATCAAATTTATTTGCAGTACCAAATGAAAGGTTAATCTGCTGATCAGGTGATGAACCGTTATTTGCAGTAAAGGAAATATTTGGTGGTGTATATGTTGCAAGTGAACCGTCATTGTTAAAACGGATCGAACCTTTTTTCTCAAATGTAGGTGATACCGTATCGATCGTTGCCGGTTCCGGTACCGTGATAGTTACATCCCATGTACTTCCCGTTGATGCATCAAGAGCTGTTTTTCTAAACTCCATTCTAAGTGTATGTTTTGATCCAAGTGAATCAAATACATCAATTGAACTTGAATGTGTTGCGGCATTAAACGCTTGTGAAAATGATTTACCTGCTGTACCGGCTTGAAGCACAGTATTCATAGCTTCCATATTTCTTGTAAAACGTGTATTTTCTGTAACACCACCGCCTGATAAACCTGTAATTTTAAGGTTTACATCATAACTTGTTGCATCACTATTTGTAAGTTCAAGCTTCCCTTGATCATTAACAGTTACTTCTATACCAGATGCCCCTGGTTCTGCTAGTGCTTGATTTTCTAAAGCTTCGCGAAGTGATGCTATAGTATTGAACTCTTTATCTGCACCTGCTGCTGTTGTAGCACCTGCTGAGTTATATGTATATCTCCATGCACTTTGATCAGCATCACCAGCTGTAAAACCTGTATTTGCAGCACTACTTACAGCATTTACGCTAATATTATGCGATGCAGAAGCATTTCCATTGTCATTTGTTAAAACAACTTGATCAGATGCATTCACCGTTGCAGTGATCCCCGTAACAGATGAAATAGAGTTAATTGCAGCAGCTTCTATGGCAGCATTTTGTGCAGCTGTATTACCAGCTAAAAATGTAAAACTAACACTTTTAGTAGACCCATCATCAAGGTCAAAAGTTAAACTCTCTGTACTATCAGCACCTAAACCACCAACTACAGCTGCTCCAGTTACTGTTGAAGATCTAAAAGATGCCCACATACCTTGTCCATTTTGCAGTGAAAATGCTTCACCCGATTCATTGAACATTACACCTACGTCACCAGATTGAATTGGAAAACCATTATCATCTACTGCTGGTTGTGTCGATGTAAAAGGAAGAGCAGGTGCCCCACTTGGAACTGAATAAGCAGGAGAAAAGCTCTCTACAAGTGGTCCAGAGTTAAGGTTTGCTTTAAGCACTACCTCTTGTGTTGCATTTGCAGGAGTTGTAAGTCCCGGTGGGATATTAATATCTTCGATCGGTGCAGTTGAATCAACTTTCCCTGTTACGGGATCACGAAGCCAACCCTGAGCGATAAATCCATTATTATCTACAAAGTTTCCACCTGCATCAAATTTAAAGTCTCCCGCACGAGTATACTTATAAGTATTCCCGCCATCCGGAGAGATAATAAAAAAACCGTCACCCTGAATAGCAACGTCTGTATTTTTATCAGAATTTTGAACAGAACCTTGTGAAAAAATTCTTGTCATTGAGCTAACACTAGAACCAAGCCCAACTTGCACAGGGTTTTTACCACCAAGTTGCCCTTGAGGTGCTGTTGCAATAGCTTTAGTTTGTGCTAAAAGGTCAGAAAAGTTTGCACGAGAGTATTTGAAACCTACAGTATTTACATTGGCAATATTGTTTGACTCAACATCCATCGCAACTTGATGAGATTGAAGTCCAGATACGCCGGAAAAAAGTGATTTTAACATATCAAATCCTTTATAACTATCTTTTAATAGATAGAATTAGTAAAGGACTTAAAGCATATAGTGTTCCAGTTTTTGTTTGGACACCTAAGCATCCATATTGAGGGCTTTTTGTATCATTTGATCAGCAGTAGTTACTGATTTTGAGTTTGCATCATATGCACGTTGAAGAATAATTAGCTCTGTCATTCCAACTGCCATATCGTAGTTTGAACCCTCTAATCGAAAGTTTTGTATATTTGTACCCAAGATATTGTTACCCGATGCATCTTTATAGAAAAAAGCTGATCCACTATTTGCACTCTCTTCAAAACGTGTACCACTTACACGATTAAGACCTTGCTCATTAGGAAAGTGAAAAACTGCAATTTTCCCAACACTACTTTGTCTACCATTTGTAAAAGTAGCTATAACTTCTCCATCTTGTGAAATTGAGTATCCTTGTAAATCACCTCCAATAGTTCCATCTGCTATGCTTGAACCAGAAACCAAAGGGACATCCATAGAAACTATTCCGTCATAACCACATCCTAGATTAATTGCAACGGGTGTACCATTATTATCAATCGTTGTTAGGGTAGTTGACTGAAGTGCCCCGGCATCATCAAAAAAAGCTTCACCATATTCTGTAGAGTAAATAGTGGTGCCATCTAAACTCTGTACCGTAGCTGTGACATCATATTGTGATCCAGGTGTTGTTTGCACAGCCTTTTTTGTAAACTCTAGGCGAAGATGGTTTCTATTGTTTTGTGGATCAACTACACTTGCTCCTACCGTAACAGGTTCATATCCTACACCTACAT
>JARRNV010000088.1:0-4415 GCA_037384685.1 Sulfurimonas sp. | reverse complement strand
TTGTTGTTAATGTAGTATTTGTTTTAGTGCTTGGTTGGTATTTAATTACAAATCTACAATGGTATGACTATAAACTCTCACGTGTAATTTTAAAGCACCATAAAGCACATTGGCATCTTATCTCTTTTATCATCCCTTTTATCGCTTATTATACGACAGGGAAGTTCTTTACAATCTTTTTTATTTTTGCAGTATTGCCAGCTATCTTTTTATGGCATAGAAAGCTAGATAAAAAGCTGGTACTTACATGGCGTGTAAAACGCTTTTTAATCCTTTTAATTGCCCTTGTACTGTTTCAAGATATTTTATGTACGTTAAAAGATGGATGTGCGATCTATGGCGTGTTTATGCCTTTAGCGGTTGCATACATCGGAAGTACGTTGATCGAGAAGTATCTTTTTGCGATCTATACAAAACAGGCAAAAGATAAACTAAAATCTATGCAAAACTTGCAAATAGTAACTATTACGGGAAGTTACGGAAAAACAAGTATCAAAAACTTTGTAGCGCAGATTTTAGCTTCAAAATTTAGAGTATATGCAACACCCAGAAGTGTAAATACTATAGGCGGACTTGTAGCTGACGTAAACAATAACTTGAAAGAAGATACAGAAGTTTATGTAACTGAAGCAGGGGCACGTGAAAGTGGTGATATTTATACTATTACAAAGTTTTTAGAACCGCAAAGCGTTGTAGTAGGGCGTGTAGGTGAGGCACATATAGAGTACTTTAAATCTTTGCAAAACATCATTGCAACAAAACTGGAAATTATGCAATCACCTAGACTTGAAAATGCCTATATCCATACTTCGGTGACTGATGAACCACATGAAAAAGTAACATTTTTTGGCGATGAACTTACTAATGTTGTTGCAGACTTAGGCGGGATTAATTTTGAGATAGATTTAGAGGGTGAGACACTTAAACTCCATACTGATGTTTTAGGAGAGTTTCAGACGATGAATATTGCAGTAGCAGTAAAGATCGCAAAACAATTTGGTATGAGTAATGAAGAGATCGTAAAAGCGGTTGCCAATTTAGAACCGGTAGAACATCGTCTGCAAAAGATTGAAGCGGGTGGAAAAATCATTATAGATGATGGTTACAACGGTAATATTGACGGTATGTTAGAGGGTGTACGTTTATGTTCACTCCACTCTGGAGATAAAGTGATCGTAACACCGGGTTTAGTTGAGAGTAGTGCTGAATTAAACTTACAATTGATCGAAGCTATCAATAAGGTATTTGATACAGTGATAGTTACGGGTTCATTAAATGCAGCTCTATTTGATAAGCATCTTGACGTACAACATAAATTTATCTTGAATGATAAATCAAAGCTTACAGACCTTTTAGCAAAACAGACAAAAGCAGGAGATATCATTCTTTTTGCGAATGATGCACCGAACTTTATATAATGAAATTTATCGATACACTCACAAAGTATACCTCATATATTACAGCACTAATTATGGCAGCCCTTGTTGTCCTTGTTGTATATGATGCAACGCTGAGATACCTTTTTTCAGAAGGTTCTACTGCACTTCAAGAGTTGCAGTGGCATTTTTTTGATGTTGTCATACTTTTGAGTATCGCTTATACTTTAAAACACAATGCTCATGTGCGAGTCGATATCTTTTACGATAAATTTAGTGAAAAAACACAGTGCCTTGTAAACATTTTTGCGTATATATTTTTTATTCTTCCTTTTGCATTTTTAATCATCTACATCTCTCTTGATTTTGTTGCAATGAGTTTTGCTCAACATGAAGCCTCAAGTGATCCGGGGGGACTTCCTTTTAGATGGATCGTAAAATCTTTAATTCCATTGTCGTTTGGATTATTAGTATTACAAGCTTTTAAAGAGTTAGTCTCTGATGTGCAGAAGTGGAGAGCCTTATGATAGCAATTGTAATGTTTTTCGCAGCTTTAGGGCTTTTGTTAATTGGAATTCCTGTAGCATTTGCTTTTGGTGCAGTTGCTATGATGTTTGCTTTTTTTACGCCTGATGTAGGGTTTGAAGTATTTAACATTCTCCCTTTTAGAATTTACGGGATTATGAGTAACTCCACTTTAATGGCAGTACCGCTTTTTATTATGATGGGGCTTATACTTGAAAAATCGGGGATGGCGGAGAAGTTACTTATATCTATGGACTCGCTTTTCAAAAGTGTTCGCGGTGGTCTTGGTGTAAGTGTAGTTCTTGTCGGTGCTATTTTAGCAGCTTCAACTGGAATAGTTTCAGCAAGTGTAGTGATGATGAGTGTGATCGCACTTCCATTGATGCTCAAAGCCGGATACAATAAATCTTTGGCAAGTGGTACGATCGCTTCAAGCGGTACACTTGGACAGATTATCCCTCCGTCGATCATCTTAATTGTTTTAGGTGATGTGATGAGTGTGAGTGTTGGTGAGTTGTTTATGGGTGCAGTTTTACCAGGACTTGTTCTTGTTGGACTTTACATTGTCTATATTCTAACAAGAGCTTACATAAGAAAAGAGGATGCACCTGCACTGGTCAGTGAGGAAAAGAGTTCATTAAAAGAGCTTTTATTCGCAATTCTTCCACCGCTATTTTTGATGGTAACGGTATTAGGGAGTATTTTTGCAGGGATTGCATCACCGACTGAATCGGCTGCATTTGGTGTAGTTGGTGGTTTTATTTTAGCTGCGATCAATCGTACACTCAGTATGAAGATGATCAAGTATGCACTTTTTGAGACTATGAAGTTAAGCGGTATGATCTTTATGATCCTCATTGGTGCGACAGCATTTTCACTTGTATTTAACGAGCTTGGCGGAACTGATCTAATACTTGAATTTTTTAGTGAAGATATTGGGGATGTGTGGGTATTTATAGGTGTTGCAATGCTTAGCATTTTTATACTTGGATTTTTTATAGACTTTATAGAGATCAGTTTTATAATTGTGCCGATCTTAGTACCTGTAATGCATGCTTTTGGGATAGATCCTATTTGGTTTGCAGTGCTCATCGCACTCAACCTTCAAGCATCATTTTTAACACCGCCGTTTGGTCTGAGTCTTTTCTTTTTAAAAGGTGCTGCAAAAGATACGGTAACAACTATGCAGATCTATAAAGGAGTAATCCCTTTTATACTCCTTCAGCTCGTGGCATTGGCACTTGTAATCTTATTTCCTGATCTGGTTTTTGCTTTTATCTAGTTCATTTTCATAATGATATCTTCTAAAGAGTTTGCACACATCTGCATTCTCTTGCCAATCTCTTTTAATTGACCTAAAAGTTCTTTGTGAATAAACATCTCTCTTAAATTGTTTTCGCTTACAAGTAAAGCCATACTTTTGGCGTACATCTCAACAAGTTCATTATAGGTATCTCGAACTCTTTGGGCATTTTGTGCAGTTTTTTGTGCATCTGTTTTTACTGTTTTAAATCCCGCTGTAAGTAGTTGTGATTGGAGCTGAATTTTTTCAATAAGAAGTTCATAATTTTCATCAAGAGAGTGGATTTCGTAGGCTTTTGCTTCAACAACAAAATGGGTAATACTAATGGCGATCCAATCAAGTTGTGTGATCACTCTGTATATAGACTCTCGATCAAGCGGTGTAATAAAACTACTTAAAAGTTCATTCATGTTTTTTTCGCGAATCTCTTGCGATTTATGAATATCTTGCAAAATTGCTTCACAACTCTCCTGACTCGCTTCTATAAAACATTTGTGTAAATCATCAGTTATCTTTGTGATGATCATCGCATGTTGATTGAGTGCCGAGAGAAAATCTACCTCTTTTGGCATAATATATTTTTTTATAATTGAAAGATTCATGAAAGAACTCCTAAAAGATGAATAATGAGAAACGAGTACAATGCTCCAAAAAGCATAGATACCGGTACATTCACAAACCAGCCCATAATGATGTGTGAGACTTTTGACCAGCTTACATGAGAGGGTTTTTCGGCAACACCGTTTCCAACTAATGTAGCTACAACCACTTGTGTGGTCGATGTCGGTGCTCCGATCGCAGTTGCCAGAGTATTTACAAGTGCCGATCCGAGTTGATTTGCAACTGAGTGGATCAATTTTAGATGATACAGCTCAAACCCTAAGGTTTTGATGATGCTCCAACCGCCAAACATCGTCCCTAAAGTTATGGCGGACGTACACATCAAAACTACCCATAACGGCACTGTAAATTCAGAAGTTTCATGCGAAGCTAAAAGTATCATCCCAATGATCGCCATCCCTTTTTGTGCATCGTTTGCCCCGTGAGAAAAGCCAAGCCAAGCGACACTAAAGTATTGAGAAGCCACAAAGAAAGGTTTTGCTTTGATCGTTAAACGTCTAAAAAGAAAAAAGATCAGCTTCATAATAATAAAACCTACGATAAAGCCAAGAAAAGGGGAAGCAAAAAGTCCAACGATTACCTTTGAAAGA
>JARRNV010000087.1:0-4441 GCA_037384685.1 Sulfurimonas sp. | reverse complement strand
AATAAAACTTACCACTACAAAATATAAAAGTGTCCTTAGTGTTGAAGGTGCATTTGCTAATTTTAGTGAGTAAAATTATTTGTAAATTTTTCTAATGAGAAACGATAAAATTCCTAAGGCTATACCAATTACCATTGCAATGATTGCCAATGTCAATATTATAGCTAAAAACTTTGGATCAAAGCTTTGCGCTGTAACAAATGTTATAGTTTGAGCAATTGTTTTGTACAGAAAAGCCGATAATGAATGCTGCATAATCTCATTATATAAATAATCTATAGAGAAAACACCCCACATCCAAATAGAGAGTACTAAACTAGCCCCTAAAGGTACAAACACAAAGGTTGTGAAAAGTTTACTTAGAGAACTCTCTTTACTATTTTCTTTCATTGTATGTCCTTATTACGAACTATTTTAGTATGTGTAAACTTAAATAACTGTTACTCTATAAAGCGAAAAAAATAATATTATATAACATTGTTATAAATTAAATTTGTTTTTAATCATTTAAGGCTAGAATAGATTATGTTGATAGATAAGAGAGAAAAATGAGTAATAGTAATAATTTAGTTAACTCAAGAGAAACTGCTAAAGATGATCAAATGACACTTCTTTTCAAGTTATCTCTTGCACTTATAGATATGAAAATTGAGAATCAACAAGAGGTGATCGAAGATGCTCTTGAAAAGATAGCTCAGTTTTCAAAAGCAGATCGTGTTTATATATTTGAGTATAATTTTCAAACCAATACTGCAAGCAATACTTATGAATGGTGTAAAAAAGATATAACACCACAGATCGATTCTCTTCAAAACATTCCACTTGAATTACTCGGAAATATAGTAAATGTTCATAAATCAGGCGGATATGTTCATATTCCTGATGTATCTGCTTTAGAGGATGAAGCATTTAAAAACCATCTTCAAAAGCAACAAATTCAAAGTCTTCTAGTGCTTCCAATGAAGCATAATGAGGAATGTTTAGGATTTGTAGGCTTTGATCGTTGTAGTATTCTTCAAGGATTTAGTAATAACGATGTAAACATTCTTAAACTTTTTACTAAGTTAATGGTGACGGTACAAGAGCAAAGGGATGCAGAAAAAAATGCTAAGGTCATGGCACAAAGGTATGAAAGTGAGCGTATTTTACTAAAATCACTCATCAATTCCATTCCTGACCTTATTTGGCTTAAAGACGAGCATGGAGTTTATTTGAGTTGTAATAAGCGTTTTGAGTCGTTTTTTGGTGCAAAAGAGGATGAGATCGTTGGAAAAACAGATTACGATTTCGTAGATAAAAAGTTGGCAGATTTTTTTCGTGAGCACGATGATAATGCTATGCATCGTGATAAACCGACTGTTAATGAAGAAAATATTACATTTGCAAGTGACGGACATCAAGAATATCTAGAGACTATAAAAAGCCCTATGAAAAATGAAAAAGGTGAGTTGATCGGTATAGTAGGGGTTGGTCGTAATATATCCCAAAGAAAAGCATATGAGAGAGAACTAGAGTATGAAAGAAAAAAATTCCGCTATCTTTTAGACCATGCAACAGATGCACTTCATATTACCGATATGCAAGGAAATATTGTAGATTGTAGTAACTCATTTGCCCATATGCTTGGATACACAAAAGAGGAAGCTTTACAACTCCATGTTTTTGATTGGTCTGTGACCGCTTCTAATCAAAAAGAGAAGCATCTTAAAGAGATTTTAGAAGAGAAGCAGTCTCGTTTTGAGACTCTGTTTAAACGAAAAGATGGTTCTATTTTAGATGCAGAAGTACTTGTAAGCCTTATAGAACTTGATGGTAAGGATTATCTTTACGCTTCTGCAAGAGACGTAACAAAACTGCATAATATGAATGAACTATTAAAAGAGCAGTCAATGACAGATGAATTGACTAAACTATACAATAGAAAAGCATATAATCTCAAACTTAATGAGATGTTGTCAGAATATAAGCGCTATAAAACAGTTTTTTCTTTACTCATGTTTGATATAGACCATTTCAAAGTAATTAACGATACACACGGTCATGCTTTAGGTGATGAGGTGTTGATTAAGTTAAGTAAAGTTGTAAAATCAATTATAAGAAGTGAGGACCATTTGTTTAGAATCGGGGGTGAAGAGTTTACGGTTTTATTAAGTAAAACCAATCTTGAATATGCTAAACAGATTGCAGAAAAAATACGTAAAACTGTTGAACAGAGAGATGATATTCTCAAAAATGCATCTGTTACCATCTCTATCGGCATAGCAGAGGTAAGAGAGAGTGATAGTATTGATTCTATTTTTGTAAGAGCAGACAATAATCTGTACTACGCAAAAGAGAATGGAAGAAATCAGATCTCATACCATCTATTATGAGTTTATTTTCTCTTTGATCTCTTTTGCTAGAGCACTACACTGTTTGATCTTATCATCATGAGAAATATTGTCGTTTAACAGAATGTTTATAAAAGCACTTCCGACGATAACTCCGTCTGCACCCTGTACCTTCTCTTTAGCAGTTTTTTCGTTAACTCCAAAACCAACATATACCGGTGTGTTAGTATACTCTTTGATCGAAGCTAAAAAAGGTTGCAGATCTTCACTGACCCCTGAACCTGTAATTCCCGTATATGCAACCATATAGATAAACTTCTGTGCATCTGTTACGATCTCTTCAATACGCTCTTTTGTATCGGTAGGTGCTACAAAGCTTATGTTTGCAAGGTTATTGTTTGTAAACAGATCTTTATACGCTAGTGCTTCTTCGTGCGGCAGATCGGGAATGATTAAGCCTTTTACTCCCAACTCGTTTGCTTTTGGAAGTAAAAGATCCATATTTTGCTGGTAAAAACTATTGAAGTATCCCATCCATAAAGTATCTACTTTAGGAGCTATCGCTTCAGATATTTCAAGAAGATGTTGAAATTTAAATCCAAGCGATAATGCTTTGTGGTTTGCTTTTTCAATAGATGGTCCATCTGCCACTGGATCGGAAAATGGCACACCAAGTTCTAAAGTATCGACACCATTTTCTCCTAAAGCTAAACCTAAGTCTATGCTAAAGTTTTTCTCTGGATATCCAGAAGTTATATATGCTACTAAGTCTTTCAATTTTTGCTGTCCGTGTCTGGTATTTTTAATAGAGAGAACTTTATTTTTGTGAGTTCATTATCTAATTTGAAATCATCTTGCCATGCTGCAAACATATCGCTTACTTCTAAAAGCCAATTGATAGTTTCATCATTTATAGGGGGTTCTTTTTCCCGTAAAACTTCAAGTTCAGACTCAACAAAACCGGCAAGTTTTGCCATTGGTTCTATTTTTAAGTAACCTGAAGCAGATTTAATATTATGAAAGACACGAAAAAGCTCATTGATCCCTCTTTGATATAAGTTAGGTTTTGCAAGATCAATGATCATAACTTCCATGCTGTCAATCATCATAGAATAGTGGTCTAGAAACTCGTCGACTATTTCAAAATCAAAATTGGCATCTAAATCACTTCTTATACCCATAAAATAATTCTCCTATATTGTTCAAATTATAGCAATTTTTAGTTAAAATAGCATTATTAATGCCAAAAGGGTTTTTTAATGAGTAAAAAATTGACTATATCTTCTATTCAAAAGCAAAAGGGTGTCAAACCGATTGTGATGATAACAGCATATGATGCGCTCTTTGCAAAACTGTTTGAAGAGAGTGCAGATATGATACTTGTTGGTGACAGTTTAAATATGAGCTTTGCCGGTAAAGATGATACGATCAGTG
Organism: Sulfurimonas sp.; assembly: GCA_037384685.1. Lineage (GTDB taxonomy): Bacteria > Campylobacterota > Campylobacteria > Campylobacterales > Sulfurimonadaceae > Sulfurimonas. The sequence goes on along the minus strand of JARRNV010000087.1, from coordinate 677 downwards.
CAACGCTCGATCAGATGATCTATCATACCCAAGCAGTTTGTAATGGAGCAAAAAATAGCTTTGTAGTATGCGATATGCCTTTTGGAACCTATTTAAACAAAGAAGAGGCATTGAAAAATTCGATCAGAGTTTTTCAAGAAACTTCGGCAGATTGTGTAAAGATTGAAGGCGGTGAAAACAAAGCCGAGATTATAGAACATCTGACATCTAATAATATTGCCGTTTGTGGACATATAGGACTTTTACCTCAAGCTGTTAGAAGCGAAGGTGGCTATAAAGTTAAAGGAAAAACGGAAGCCCAAAAAGAACAACTCATTAAAGATGCTAAAGCGGTTGAGGCTGCAGGTGCATTTTGTATGGTTTTAGAAGGTACTGTTGCAGAAGTTGCAAAAGAGGTTGCAGAGGCTGTATCTATTCCAGTAATTGGAATAGGTGCAGGAGCAGATGTTGACGGTCAAGTGCTTGTTTTTTCAGATATGTTAGGTTTATTTGAAGCATTTACTCCAAAATTTGTAAAAAAATATCTCGATGGAGCGACTCTTGTAAAGAATGCTCTGTCTTCTTATGCCGATGAGGTACAAAGTAGAAAATTTCCAAAAGAGGAATACACGTACTAATGGAAAGAGTTGTAGAGGTTGAAACTTTTAATGCAGGGGAGGAGAGTAGTGAAATTACTC
>JARRNV010000086.1:0-4492 GCA_037384685.1 Sulfurimonas sp. | reverse complement strand
TGAGCGTATGGTTTTGATCTTCTCTTTTCCTAAAATATTTCTCAGATCACGAATATGTGAACGTAATGTGGCATCAGTAGGGAGAGAGTCATAATCCCAAATATTTTGAATCAGTTCATCGTTTGAGATCACGCGCGATTTGTTATTTAGGAAGTAGGTTAAAATTTTGGTATTTTTGTATCCGATCGAGATCTCTTGCTCTTCTTTCATAATTGATTTTGTTTTTTGATCAAAAAAGATCTGTGGTGCGATCTCTAAAGGTTTTGTGTTTTCTATATTGAAAATACGTTTGAGATTTAAAACTCTAATATTTAGTTCATCAAGTTCAAAAGGTTTTTTTATGTAGTCGTGTGCACCTGCATCAAAAGCTTTTTTCAGATGATTTGTATCTTTATAGGCTGTTATAAAAATAGTTGGAGTGTTGTTGCTGAACTCACGTAACTCTTTAAGAAGTTCGATTCCGTTTTTACCCGTTACATTGATATCGAAGATAAATAGATCATACTGAGTATCTTCCAAAAGATGGTGCACCTCTTTTGAATTGTAAGCATGTGCAACTTCGTAGGTTTCAGAGAGATACTCAACTAAAATATCTGCTAAAACCGGATCATCTTCCATTAATAATATGTGCATTTTGTAGAACCTCTAGTGCCTATTTTAGCAGAAGTACAAAAATAAAAAAAGGTATTTGTGATATACTTTGCATAACAATAAAGGTATGGTTGAGGTATGGAACATATATATTTAGCGAGACAAGTAATTTTAAGAGATGATACATCATTGTTTGCTTATGAAGTTCTTTATAGAGACTCTACAAAACATAGTAATGTGGGTAATGACAGGTATGCAAGCTCTGCCGTAATTAGCGGTATTTTAAATAGGTTTGGCGCAAAAGAGGTACTTAAAGGCAAACGTGCATTTATTAAGATTGATGAAAAGTTTTTACTTAGTGATCTGATCTTCTCAATTCCAAATGAATTCTTTATTTTTTCACTCTTTGATGACATAGAGATGGATGAACGAATTATTGAAAGATTGGAACAACTTCATAATAAAGGTTATATGTTAGGTATTTCAGATGCTGCTTTAAATATTCATACATTTGAGAAATACAATGTAATACTCGATTGTATATCTTACTTTAAACTTGACTTTTCACAAGAACTTGAAGAGGAAGTGGGAGCTATGATAGAGACTCTTCATGAATCTCGTGTGAAAGTAATCGCTTCAAAGGTTGATACACATGAAAAATTTGAAGAGGCTAAAGAGCTTGGATGTGACTATTTTCAAGGGTACTATTTTGCAAAACCTAAAATTTTAACAAACAATAAATTTGAAGCAAGTAGAGCAAATGTTTTACATCTTTATAATCTTTTGATGCAAGAGACTAATATAGATGAACTAACATCGGAGTTTGAAAAAAACCCTGAGATATCTATTCAGTTATTGCAATTTATAAATTCGGGAGCTTTTTTCTTTATGAAGCGGATCTCATCTATTCATCATGTGATCACTCTTTTAGGGCGTGTAAAACTTGCACAGTGGTTAATGTTAATGATCTACTCGAAATCTGTTTCAAATACAAGCGGTCACTCTCCGCTTATGGAGATGGTGCAAACGCGTGCAGTGATGATGGAAAACATTTTAAAAGTTGTTAAACCTGAGAGTGGATCAAATATGCTTGGAGAAGCATACTTTGTCGGTGTTTTATCGTTAATTGGTACAATATTTGAATCTGACACAAAAGAGTTACTTGAAGAACTGCATATATCAGATGAAGTAAAAAGTGCAATTTTAGATCAAAAAGGGCTTCTTGGAGATATCTTTCAAGTTGTTAAAGATGTTGAAGCATTTGATGTGGAAGGGATAAGTATTTTTGAAACAAAATACAATCTTGATCCGACAAGTGTAAAAAAAGCGATAGCTGAGAGTATTGATTTTGAGGGTAAATTTGGACGAGTTTAAACGTTTTAGTACGTTAAACTTACCAAACTCGATGGTTGAAAACCTCGAAAAAATAGGGTATGAGTATATGACTCCAGTGCAGGAAAAAAGTTTGCCTCAGATCTTAAAAGGTTCAGATCTTTTAGCTAAAGCAAAAACAGGCAGTGGAAAAACAGCAGCGTTTGGAATAGGGCTTTTACTGGGTCTTGACGTTAAAAAGTTTCGTGTTCAATCGTTAGTACTTTGTCCTACAAGGGAGTTAGCCCTTCAAGTTACAAAAGAGTTAAGAAATCTAGCTAAGTTTCAGCACAATATTAAAATTCTTACACTTATTGGTGGTGAGTCTTTTGGCAAGCAACTTGGTAGTTTAGCGCATCATGCACATATAGTTGTGGGTACTCCGGGGAGGGTTTTAAAACATCTTAACAAAGAGAGTTTAAGTGTTTCCGATCTAAACATGCTTGTTTTAGATGAAGCTGATCGTATGCTGGATATGGGTTTTATTGAGGAGATCGAGCAGATTAAATCGCATATAAAGATGCAACCGCAAACACTTCTGTTTTCTGCTACATATGATGATGAGGTTTTAGAAATTAGTAAAAAATTTCAATCAAATCCTGTTGAGATTAGTGTAGCAGATCAAGAACAAAAAAATGATGTAGAGGAGCTGTTTGTTTGTACACAAAATAAGCGAGAAACACTTTTAAAGCTTTTAGCATATTACAAACCAAATAACGCAGTTATATTTGTGAATACAAAATTAGAATCGGATGCAATTGCAAATTTTTTACAAGATAATCGAGTAGATGCGCTCTCACTACATGGTGATCTTGAACAATACGACCGCATAGATACACTTGTGCAGTTTTCAAACTTTTCTTGCAGAGTATTGGTAGCTACCGATGTAGCTGCAAGAGGGCTTGATATAAAAGATCTCTCAATGGTTATAAACTACGACATCGCAACCACAAAAGAGATCTACACGCATAGAATTGGGAGAACTGCACGAGCAGGAGCAAAAGGGATAGCTGTTAGTTTGTATAGTGATGATGCAGAAATTGAAGAGTATGAGCCGAGTGATACAATAGATGAAACAACATTACAAAGGGATCCGGATTTTTCTATGGATGCAAAATATAAAACACTAGTGATTGAAGGTGGAAAAAAAGATAAGCTCCGCGCAGGAGATATTTTAGGAGCACTCACTGCAGGTAAAATACTAGATGGAAAAGATATCGGTAAAATTGAGATCTATGATCGACAATCGTATGTAGCAATTGCAACTAATTTGATAAATAAAGCGTACACAAAATTAAACAATGATACAATTAAAACAAAAAAATTTAGTGTGTGGATCCTTGATTAATGAATTATGACTTCTCTAAAATTATAAAAAACACAGATTTGTTGTTAAAAGACTTTCTTGAAAGATATACAGCATGTATAAGTGTTGATGATGAACGGATGGAAGTTGTAACGAGATACTATAAAAATGTTTTTGGACTTTTTACGCACTCATTTAATTCTGAAGAGATAGTGAATATTTTTCAAGGTTTGGCTAAATATAAAATGGCTAAAGATATTCCGTATATCGTTATATCAAATGAGGTGTATGGCTTTGAAAATATTTTGATTGCAGAATTGACTAAAAGTTCAACAAATGGTGAAGTTGTAGAATTTATTAAGCTTGTAAATGAGATCAATAATACTGTAGCACATACATATTTAATGCAATATATTGAAAAACTAGTATCTATAAATAATTTAAGAAGAAATTCACTTTCTGATTTAGTTGAGAAAAATCTTATTAAACATTATGAAGCGCATCTTATATGGTTAAATGCACTAGCTGAACACATTCGAGATAACTCTACATCAGGATTTCCTGAATTAAGTGATCAGCAATGTAATTTTGGGCAGTGGTTGCATGGAGAAGCAAAAGCTTTAATAAAAAACAACTCAAAGTATAAAGCTATTAATAAACTTCATCAAAACCTACATCTTTTTGCCCATAAAATTTTTAAAATACTCCACTTAAATGAATCTCACGTACTTATTAGTTATCTTGAAAAGTGTGAGCTTATCTCTTTAAGTATAGGTACTGAACTTGCACTTTTAGATCAAATCAGTATGAATAAAAAAGTTGCAAAAGACTCTTTGACGGGTGCATTAAACAGAAATGCTTTAGAGAGTTTATTTGAGAGTCAGTATGAATTAGCCCTTGCTACAAACAACAGTTTTGTTTTAGCGATGTGTGATCTTGATTTCTTTAAAGAGATAAATGATACATACGGGCATGTCGCAGGTGATCAAGTACTCAAAATGTTTGTAAAAACAGTAAAAGAAAACATTAGAAATTCTGATCTGATTATCCGTTACGGCGGTGAAGAATTTATTATTATTTTATCGGCGATAACTGAAGAAAAAGGGTACGATGTTTTAAACAATATAAAAAATGCCTTTGCAAAAAAAGTTATTAAGTTTGAAGATAAAGATATAGTATCTAGTGTAAGCATCGGTATGGCCGAGATAAATCCTGTAAAATTTT
>JARRNV010000085.1:0-4514 GCA_037384685.1 Sulfurimonas sp. | reverse complement strand
TTCCAAAATGTTTTTTAATATCTAAGCGCTTAAAGAAGGTATCCATCATCTTTAATGCTTGTGGACCCATACGCTTCCCGGGTTCAGCCATTGGTGCGAAAAATGTGAGTTCGAAATTTTCTCTAATCCCTTTGCGTTTAAGCATATTGTGAACATTAAACATTAGCTCAAATCCTGGTCCGCCTCGTACTGCTGAAGTGTCTTTTGGATTGCCTCCAAATCCCATCGCAATTTTTCCACTACCCTTTGCTACAAGTTGATCAAGTTTCTCTCTAATTTGTAAAGACTGCTCTGGAGCACCACAGATAGAGAGTGTATTTTCAACACCTTTTGGTTGCATTTTTGAAGCACCTATAGCTAAAATAAGGTAGTCATAATTATCTAGTACTTTACCACTTGCTAAGGTAACTTTGTTTTGTTTATAAGTAATGTTTTCAACACGATCAATAAGCAATGAAAAACCGTGAGCTTGTTGGAGTTGTTTAAGATCTACACATACATCTTCAAACTGTGCATCATGAGTAGGTATCCATATAGAAGTGGGGTAGATATAAAAATAGTCTCGATCACTAACAAGAGTAATTTCATACCCTTGTTTTTTCAAATGTATTGCTGCATCAATACCTGCAAATCCACCGCCAAGAACTAAAACATTTTTCATACAAATACCCCTTGATCGAAATAGTTACTCATTGTATATAAAATGGTGTTAAATTTATATTAAAAATAGTTTTTACTTATAAATTATTTTTTATTGATAAAATAAACTGCCAACATACTAATAAATCCACCGATAATTACATGTAGCTGTACCGGTTCATCTAGTAAAACAGAGGCACTAAAAAGTGCGAAAACAGGGACTAAAAACATATATGAGCTTGTTTTTTCACTGCCAAGTTTTCCACTTGCAATAAAAAATATGGTTGTAGCTATAGTTTGCCCAAAAATTGCGAGATAAAGAAGTGCAATCCAAAAATCAATCCCCTGATCGAAGACAACATTCAAGTCTGAGTTGTAAGAGTAAAAAAACATGAAAACTGTTGCAATTACAGAGATAAAAAAACTGTAATGAATCGGATGAATGTACTTTTGAGAGTGTTGCGAAAGTACGGTTACACCGGCCCAAATTGTAGCACACAAGAGATAGTATAAATTTGCAGAGTTTAAAAAGAGGGCAAAGTTATCTAATCGTAAGAGAATATAACCTCCAACAAGTCCTAGTAGAAGCCCAAAATATTGTCTTGTTTTGAGTCTGTTTTTAAACAAAATAGCCACGAGTAAAAAAGTCATAATGGGACTAAATGTAGTAATGACAACACTCCCTGCCCCTGCTAAGCCATATTTGATGCCGTAAAACGATGAGAACATAAAACTGACATTCAGAACTGAACTTGAGAGTATATATTTGAGTGAATCTTTATTGAGTATGAGCGGCTTTTTAAAATATATAAGGATCGGTATGAAAGTGAGACTCATAAAAAAGAATCTCCAAAAAACCACCACATCCATAGGAAGCTCATACGTTAAAATTTTGAGCGCTGTCCACCCGCTACCCCACAAGAACATTGCAAGTAACATAAGGTTATTCATAAAAATTCTTTTTTTATAAAATGTGAAAGGACATAAAGTCCCCAGATATGTTGTTTAAAAGTACCTCTTTTTGCGGTAGATATATATCTTTGCAGTATATCTTTTTTAAACATTCCTGTTTGTTCATTTACCTCTTCGATCAGAGCTATTTTACCACTCTCTATAAGGTATTCCATATAAGGATTTGAAAACCCTTTTTTCTTTCTTTGTATGATCGTTTCAGGGAGTTTGTTTTGCATAACTTTTTTGAGCAGTGACTTTGTAATACCGTCACTATAACGAATTTCGGGTGTAATTGAAAAAATAAGCTGGGTAAACTTATGATCTAAAAACGGTGTTCGAGATTCTATAGAGTGAGCCATAGAGATACGATCAAGTTTTGCCAAAAAGTGTTCACTTTGAAAGTGATTGAGATCAATGTAACTAAACCAGATCGATTCATCAGTATGTGCAGATTGCTCAAATTTATCACGATAATTTTGAATATAGCTCATACCTTCACCATCACGGATATTACGACGAAGGAGTTGATTTTTCTGCATATCGGTAAATTTTTCGCTGCTGCAACGAAACACTACTTCATTTTCAAAAGCACGTTTATACCACTCCCATTCACGGTTCATTGAAAAGTTTGACCGGAAGTATTTTTTGAGCCAGTTTGCATGATAAAGATGTTTTGCTTTTTCGAGTTCAATATACTCAAAGTATTGTCTGTAACCTAAAAACAGCTCATCGCTTCCTTCGCCGCTAAGCACTACTTTGTGTCCATCTTTTTTGACTTCTTCAAGGAGTATATACAAAGGGATTGCAGCTGGATCGTTGAGCGGTTCATCCATCGCATCTAAAACATTTTCAACACTATCAATAAACTTCTCTTTAGTAGCAATTACAGCTTTATTTCGAACACCTAAAAGTTTTGCACTTTTCTTAGCTTCATCTAATTCATCGTACTTTCTATACTCTTCAAATCCAAGTGAATAACTAAGCAGATCTTTTCCACTATCTTTGGCAAAGTAGTTGATCGTAGCACTATCGATTCCGCCACTTAGCAGAGTTGCCATAGGCACTTCACTTCCACTTAAACGCAATTCGATCGATTCTTTCAGAAGTTGTCCGATCCGAGTGATTGCTTCTGTTTCGCTTGTAATGATATTTGGCGATGTATCTAAAAGATCAAAGTACTTTTCAACTTTGTAGTTACCATTTTTAAAAACTAAATATTCACTTGGAGCAAGTTTATAGATCCCTTCAAAGAATGTATGTGGAGATGTGGGAGCGAGGTAAGTGAGATAACTAAGCATCGCATCTGGGTTCATCTCTTTGTGTTTTAAAAACGGTGTAAGTGCTTTGAGTTCGGAAGCAAAATAAAAAGCACTTCTGTCTTGCATATAAAAAAGAGGTTTTTTCCCAAGACGATCGCGAAAAAGGTAGAGTGTATCATCATCTTTAAGTGCAATGGCAAACATGCCTCGTAGATGATTTACAAAGTCAATACCCCATTTTAAATACGCTGCAATTATAACTTCACTATCCCCATTTGTTTGAAAGTCAAAATCCAGCTCTTGTTTTAACTCTTGATAGTTGTAGATTTCGCCGTTAAAAGAGAGAAGGATATTTTTGTATTTTAGAGGTTGATTGCTTCTGTGGTGCGTGTCGTTAATGCTCAGGCGTTGGTGTGCGAAAAAGAGTTTATTTTCTTGAACAATTCCACAATAATCTGGTCCACGATGTGCCATTTTACCAAGAGCATATTGTGCTTGTTGTTCGTTATACTCCCCTAAAATTCCAAAAATTGCACACATTATCTAAAAAATCCTATCGTGATATCATTTGGTATATAATTTTTTATATATTCTATCTTTTTTACCTTTAATGATTGGGCAATTTGGTCTAAAAACTTTTGGTCTAGGTAGTTAAAAACATCACTTTGTTTATCACCATACAAACAATTAAAAATAAAACCATTTTTTGCTGATGCATAACAGTTTCGTATAAACATAGTTGTCTCAAATCTTGTTAAAATATTTAAAGCACCACTGCATATAATATAGTCGCTTACAGGTGGTTGGTTTTCAATGATGTTGTTTTGATATATCTCTTGATCGGTGTTTTGTTTTGCAATTTTGATCATATCTTCTAAAATATCTACACCTATATATTTTTTTGGTTTTGTATCTATATAGTTATAAAAATCTCCAAAACCGCACCCTACATCGGTTAGTGTAAAATTGTTTAACTCTTTGGGTAGGAGTTTAATGAGTTGATCGAAACGTAAAACTTGATGAATTTGAGAATTCCAGTTTAATCCCTGGGCACTTTGACCATGTTTTTTAATAGCGGATTTATAGAATGTTTCGTTATCGATATTTGGCATAAATAATCCTATCTTAATTTTTTTAGATAAAAATTACACTAGAAAAGTTTAAAAGAATAATGTGCAATAATAGCACAAAAAAGAGGTTGAATTATGAGTAAAAAGAGAATCGTTTTAGGCGGCGGTTGTTTTTGGTGTATAGAAGCAGTCTATAACAATGTCAAAGGAGTGATCTCGGCAGTAAGCGGCTATACTGGAGGTGCACGACCAAATCCAACTTATGAGAACGTTTGTTCAGGTGCGACGGGTCATGCTGAGATCGTAGATATTACATACGAGAGTGAGATAATCTCTTTAGAGGATATCTTAGATATATTTTTTGCGGTGCATAATCCTACAACACTCAATCAACAAGGTGCCGATAAAGGGACACAGTACCGTTCGGTGATCTATTATGCAAATGAAGAGGAAAAAGAAGTTATAGAAAAATCGATCGAAAAGCATCAAAAAGAGTGGGATGAAAAGATCGTTACCGAAGTGAGTGAGCTAGGGGAAGTTTACCCTGCAGAAGCATATCATCAAAACTACTACAACTTAAATCCAATGCAGG
>JARRNV010000084.1:8200-8869 GCA_037384685.1 Sulfurimonas sp. | reverse complement strand
CTTCCTCTTTTAGTATCTCATAATAATCAAATAAAGCTTCAGCTCCACCCTCTCCGCTAAGTGCCATTTCTGATAAAATTACACCATTATACGCCTCTTTTGAGTTTGGAAAGTTTTGTAAAACTTCTGCGAATTTTTCTAAGGCCACTTTGTAGTCCTCTTTAGAAAAACTCTCTTTCGCTTGATCCAATATTTTATGTTTACTAATATTTGCCATATCTGTTTAAATCCTTATAGATTATCTATATCATTTTCCATTCCAAAAGGTACGTTAATTACACTCAGCTCTGGATGAATATCCATCTTTAGTTGGCGTTCAACTCCATATTTTAGAGTTGTATCACTCGATGAACATCCTACACACGCACCTTTTAATTGAACATATACATTACCATTCTTTACTGTTATAAAGTCTATGTCACCACCATCAAGTGCTAAAGAAGGTCTTAATTTTTCTATAACACCTCTAACAGGTTCAACAAGCTCTTCGTCTGTAAATGGAATCATCTTCATCCTTCTATCATTATTCTATAATTTCATAATCATAAAATATGATAAAATCACTTAACAAGTGCTAAAAATATATCTTTAGCTACTCTTTTAAGGCAAGAATACCTGCAACGTAACTAGGTTTTCTCATCCCTACTAATATATAATCGACATTCTTTT
>JARRNV010000084.1:0-8177 GCA_037384685.1 Sulfurimonas sp. | reverse complement strand
AAAGTAGATTTGAGCTGGATTTTTGTTGCTTTTGAACACTCGTAAGCTACCATATCTCTATACGAAAGTATAAATTTATCAATATATTCCAGCAAAGCATTTACTAATGTTTTATCTAAGTTTTTAATAGCATTTTTTATATGTGGTAAAATTTGCGTATTTACAAAAACTTCATAATCACCTATCCAGCCAAACTTATGTTTATTTGCATCCATCTGTTCAACTAAATTAAATAAAGTTTGAAGTGTTTGTGTATTACACACCTCAAGAAGCTCATTGAGATTTGTATAATAATCATTTGGCTCTTCATACTCTGCTAGACGGAACATTAATCGATCATAAAAAGCATTTAAAGGGCGATTTACAAGAACTCTTAAACCATTTTCTTTTGCCCAAGCTGCACATTTAAGCCCCTCTTGTTCTAGAAGATTTATGGGAAGCTGCATTGTTGTGAAATTATGGTGTTCATTTCCCGCTTGAAATGCTGCATTCTTTGCTAAAATGACCAAATCTTCATACGGCAAAAAATCTTCTGCAGAGTTTTGTTTTGAAAAAGAGTTTGAACTAATCCCGTATGAACCTATAGTCCCATTGGCTACTTCTTGTTCAAGGGCGACAAATACTTTAGAGATGCGCTTGTACATTTGATCAAGCATAGCCTCTTTATCAATCCCTTTTTTTATTGCATCATATAAAAAGTATTCCGGATTGTGCAATAAGTAACAATCGATCTTATTTAATTGCAACCGTTCTAATGATCTTTGTAGTTGATCTTGCATAAAAGATGGGGCTATTGAGTGATAACAATCTGGCGAATACTCTACGACATCCTCATAAGCATTCTCCTTATGCAGTAACATATTACTACCCTGAATATAGCCGAATTTGCTTACAATTTCTACATCTCTGTACTCTTCTTCGATAGAATTCAAAGCCTTTGCAATTGCCCTCTCAGCTCCACCGTCAGTATAATTTGCTGATGTATCAATAAGTTTAATGCCTGAATATAGTGCTTCTTTTAAAGCTTCTATATGTAAAGGGTTGTGATCACTTACTCTGTAAGTTCCAAATGCGAAACTACTCATAATTGTTTCCTTAGATCAAAGTATTTTAGGATTTGGAAATTTGAAGGGGATAAACGCAGTCCAAAGACTGCATTTAAAAAGGTTTATTATACTAATTCAATAAACGCCATTGGTGTAGCATCACCACGACGAATACGAGTTCTAACGATTCTTGTATAACCACCTGCACGCTCTACATATTTAGGTGCAACTTCGTTTACAAGTTTCTTTGTAGCTTCTTTATTTTGTAAAGATGCAAATATAGCTTTATGTGCATTGCTATCACCTTTACCCGCTACAGTAATTAGTTTTTCAACGTAAGAACGAAGTTCTTTTGCTTTTACAGCAGTAGTTTCAATCTTACCATGTTCAATTAACGAAATACTTAGATTTTGTAAAAGTGCTTTACGGTGTGCACTTGTACGTCCAAGTTTACGATATCCATGACGATGTCTCATATCTTCTTCCTCTTTTTATGTCAGCTAGCTTATTTCGCAGCTGCTTCTATTTTCTTTTTTAATGCAGTAACTACATCATCAGCTAAATCAGCACCAATTGCGAAACCAAACTCTTGAACTTTATCTACGATCTCATCGTAAGATTTTTTACCAAGATTTTTTACATTTTTAAGATCATTTGTACTCATAAGTACAATCTCACCTATTAATCTAATACTTGAGCGATCAAGGCAGTTAAAACTACGAGCACTTAAACCTAAACTATCTATACTAGTAGTTAGTTTTTTAAGATCCGGTGACTCTTCAACTCTCTCAATTGTTGTTGGAGCTTTAATGCTAATCTCTGAATTAAATACAGCAAGTTGCGCATACATAACTTCTAAAGAGTTTCTAAATGCATCAACAGGAGAGATTTGACCATCAGTTTTGATGTTCATTACAACTCTCTCGAAATTTGGATTGTCCTCAACAAGAACATTCTCAATTTTATATGTTGCACTTCTAACCGGAGTAAAGTATGCATCTAAAGCGATGTAACCTTCTCCTAAATTCTCATAAGTATCTTCACTCGCAACGTAACCGATACCTTGTGCGATTTTGATACTGAAGTTAAGTGTAGAATCTTCATTTAGTGTTGCTAAATGAGCTTCCGGTGTTACAACTTCAACTTCACTGTTATTTAAATCTGTACCAGTGATAGTACATGGACCAGCAAAGCTATAGTTGATCTCTGCTTCTGTTGCTTCATTACTAAGTTTGAAACGAATCTCTTTAAGATTTAAAATAAAATCAGAGATATCTTCAAGCATACCACGAACTGAATCGAACTCGTGTTTAGCTCCTTCAATCTTAATAGCAACCGGAGCATAACCAACTGAGCTGCTTAATAGAAAACGGCGAAGTGGATGAGCTAAAGAGATAGCATAACCAGTTTCAAACGGGTATGCTATGATATTTGCTTCATTCTCACTAATTTGTTCTACCTCAAACTCTTGAGGAGCAAGTGGAGTAGTTTTAATTTTTTTCATATATTACGCCTTTTTTATTAATTATTATTTCGAGTAAAGCTCAACGATTAAACGCTCTTCTACAGGAATAACAACTTCTTCACGCTCTGGTAAACGAGTAAAGATACCAAATACTTTATCAGCATCAATATCAACCCATGGAGCAAGACCTGTTTGGTTTGTTAATTCGATAGCTCTTTGAATTTGAGCATTTTGTTTGCTTGATTCACGAACTTCGATTTTTTGACCCGGTTTAACACGGTATGAAGGGATATCAAGTTTCTTACCGTCAACTAAAATGTGACCGTGAGTTACAAGCTGACGTGCAAATCTACGAGTAGATGCAAATCCCATTCTGTAAACTACATTATCAAGTCTTTGCTCAATTAAAGTAACAAGGTTTGTACCTGTATTACCATCTCTTCTTTTAGCTTCTGCGAATAATGCACGGAATTGTTTTTCAGAAACACCATACATAAATTTTGCTTTTTGTTTCTCGTTAAGTTGTAAACCATACTCAGAAACTTTCTTACGACGTTGACCATGCTGACCTGGACCGTATGGACGTTTATCTAAAGCAGATTTCCCTGCTAAACGACGCTCACCTTTAAGGTTTAGGCTAACTCCAAATCTTCTTTCGATTTTTTCTACTGGACCTCTATATCTTGCCATTGTTAACCTCCTTAAACTCTACGACGCTTAGGCGCACGACAACCATTGTGTGGTAATGGAGTTACATCTTTCATAAATGTAACACGGATACCTTCAATAGCACCTACAGATTTAACTGCAGTTTCACGACCAGAACCTGGACCTTGAACTCTAATACCTAGTTCTTTAATACCGTGTACTTGTGCTTTTTCAACAGCAGCTTCAACAGCAGCTTGAGCAGCAAACGGAGTAGATTTTTTAGAACCTTTAAAACCTAGGCTACCAGCAGAACTCCACGCGATCATGTTTCCCATCTCATCAGTAATAGTTACTAAAGTATTATTGAATGATGCAGAAATGTGAATGATACCACGTGATACGTTTTTCTTTACAACTTTTTTTCTAACAGCTTTTCTTTTTGCCATACTTTAATCCTTACGCTGCGCCAACAGTTTTCTTTTTACCCTTACGAGTACGAGCATTAGTCTTAGTTTTTTGACCACGACATGGAAGACCACGACGGTGACGAAGACCTCTATATGAACCTAAATCCATAAGCGCTTTAATATCCATAGCAACTTTTTTACGTAAATCACCCTCAACCATATGGTTTTCACGGATTTCAGCAGTAATTGCAGCTACATCAGCCTCATTAAGTTCGAAAACTCTTTTATTATAATCAATACCTGTCGCGTCTAAAATTTGGCGAGAAGTATGTAAACCGATACCATAGATGTATGTTAGACCATACTCTACACGTTTTTTCTTAGGTAAATCAACACCAGAAATACGAGCCATGATTATCCTTGTCTCTGTTTATGTTTAGGGTTTTTGCAGATAACTCTTACAATCCCTTTTCTTTTGATAACTTTACAGTCATCGCACATTTTCTTTACTGAAGCACGTACTTTCATTGAAAGTCTCCTCAAATTTATATCTTTGTCTGTTTTTAGGCAAAGCCTTCTATAAACGCTTGCCAATACTTTTATCTAAACATTTTTCGTATAGGTAAAAATACTCTAGCTTTTTGTAAAACAGCAAAGTGGATGGGAATTATACAGAAGTTAAGGTTAAAATTTTATTAAGGTTAGCTCAAACTTTTAGATCTATCTCGCTTATCATTCCTGCTGAGCCATTTTCACGCAGAAAAATAGAGCTTTTTGCCAAATTTCCTTCATCAAATTCAAACTGAGTACTTACATTTTGCAAGTATAATGCACCAATACCCAAATCTTTCAAAGAGTAAAAGTTTTCATTTCCCTCTTCATCTTTTGTCCATACTCTCAACTTATCAAATACAGTATCGTTTTCATCGATCCAATTATTGTTATCGGAATTTGGACCAAACAGCTCACTACCATCATTAACAATACCGTCATTGTTTTTATCTAATGTTAAAAACCCGCTTCCGCGTCCAACAAATGAAAACTCTTCATCTTTACCGTCAAGGTTGAGATCTAAATTTGTTTTTGCATTAGTAAACTCTACTGCACCGTCTTGGAACTGGATCACTAACGGATCGATCAAAGCATCACCCGCTTTAAATGATAGTGATTCATGTTTCATCGTAGTATGTTGCATACTCATTGAAAGTTTAAAATCTATTTTTCTTCCATCTTCTAAAGTTACATTTCCTGCAGAGGCAAATTGTAATTTTTGAGAGTTTGTTTCGGTTTTTTCGTAGCTATAATCGATTCCCCAACCAACTCTTTGAGTCTCAGAGCCATTTTCACTTTGATGTGGAGCTTCACCTTTACTTTGTCCAGGATGGAAAAGTATAATACGGATCTTTTTTCCCGTTAAAATTTCAAGTGCCTGAATAATTTTTTGCAGCTCTGGGTCAAGTGATGCAAAATCATCCTCTTTTTTGTCTATCTGCACCATTTTATATTTTTTTGAAAGGTGAAGTTTATCTTTATTTTGATCACCGAAATCTTTAGAATCCATCCACTGTTTTAAATGTTCACGCTCTATGACTACAGATTTTTGTTCATAGCTAGAAGCCATAGCTATATCGCTAGATACTATTTTCATGACAACTCCTTTTGTCAAGTTTTGATTCAGTATAAATCGGCAAATATAACTTTTTTTCAAATAAGTTATGTATCCCAAAGAACACTTACACCATATTCTGGATCTAAGATAAGCTGTTTTGAATAGTTGATTTTTTTACCATATTTTTTACTTACAAGCTCTACTTCAATCTCTTTATTTTGAAGCAATTCTCTAATCTCTTTGTAGCTCAGCCATTTTCCGTAACGCCCTAAAGCATTTTGCCAAATTCTATAGTCACATGTTGCATCATCACGTAGTTCAAACATCTCACCATCTTCACTAATCCAATGAGCATTGCTACAAGCATACAGTTTTACTTTTTTCCCGCTTATCTCTTTATCTCTTACCTCTATGTTGCCATCTTCACAATATGGACATTTTCCTAAAATCATCTTATTACTCCACAATTTTACATATTATTGTAAGATGATTTAAATTGAATACTCTTTTTTATTGCATTTTGACATATATATAATTTATTATATAGTTAATCAAATGTAATCCGAATCTAATTAAACTCAAACTACTCTCTTAATTATTAAAATTTTTGTAGATCTTTTGATAAAATGATGGAATGCAAAAAAATACAAACGCGATCGAACTACTTGACAACTTAAATAAAAGCTTTGAAGATGAATTTTATAAGTATGCATCCTCGTTAGAGTATAAAAAAGGGGAAAGTGCTTTTCACGCAGATGATCTGCTCAAACACTTTTATATAGTTGTCGATGGAAAGATTAAAACATATCAGATCAATTTTGATAACGACAAGGAACAAACTATCTTTATATATAAACGTGGAGATATGTTTGATGCGATCTCATTACTTGATGGTGAGACGCACGATGTTCTTTATGAGGTACTTGAAGATTGTAAAGTGCTCGAACTTCCAATAGAACGCGTAAGATACTGGCTTGAAAACGATTCCACATTTAGTAAAAAGTTTTTCCCTTATCTAGCAGCACAAATGCGCCATACCGAAGAACTTTCAACCGATCTAGCACTTTATAACACGCAAGATAGACTTATTAACCTTTTGGTAGATAACTTAAACCCGCAAAAACCATTTAAATATAAACTTTTGCAAAACCTTTCAAACTCGGAGATAGCAAAACTTTTAGGCACGGTTCGCCATGTCGTTGAACGTGCACTAAAACAACTTAAAGCCGATAATATTATAGAGACCAGCAGAAAAAACATCAAAATTAAAAGCTTACAAAAATTACTCGATAAAACTACACAACTCCTTTTAAAATAAAAATTATTTACTTTACGTTAGACAATACCCTATAAAATTAAAGCTGTACAAGATACATTTTAAAAAATTATTTAAGGAGTTCCTATGAAACGATTTATTCAAGTTTTAGTTTTTTCACCGCTGTTGGCGACTGCTGTTTTTGCAGGACCTATTTTTATGAACGATCCTTACGACAAAGAGATCGAGAAGATGCAGCAATACCTTAACTCAATGGTTGACACACATATGAGTGCTCCTGCAATTGCTAACTATAATTACCCAAGAACAAATATTCAAGATAAAACAGATGAGATTATTATTGAGTTTGATCTTGCAGGTGTCGATAAAAAAGATATCAATCTCTCTATAGATGATCGAAATGTTCTTAACCTCACTGGAAAAAAAGAGCAAAAAGTTGAAGAGAAAGATAAAGATGGAAACTACATCCGCAAAGAGATCTTTTATGGAAGTTTTCAAAAATCTATTCAATTACCGAAAAATATTGTTACTCAAAAACTTGAAACAAAATACGACAACGGAATCTTACATATTATGATTCCTAAAAAACCGGTTAAAAAACCGGAAGTTAAAGTTATCCCTTTTACACGACTGAAAAAAGCATACGAAGATCTTCGTAACAAACCAAACTCTTATGAAAATTTTACACTCAAAAATATTCCAAAAGAGCAAAAATTCACTTTCACCTCAAAACCTAAAGATGGTTTTGGTCTTGGACTTTGTCCTGTTGCTAGTGAAAAAACACGTTGCTGCAATCTTTTAACGCTTGATGCAGTTGAGTCGTGCGGATTTGATTGTTCCTATTGTTCTATTCAGAGCTTTTATAACCAGAACAATGTTACATTTGATGCTAACTTTCATAAAAAACTACAAAACCTTAATCTTGATCCGAATAAAACATATCATATTGGAACAGGTCAGAGCTCAGACTCTTTGATGTGGGGAAACCGTGAAGGGCTTTTAGATTCTCTTTTTGAGTTTGCACGCAATAACCCAAATGTGATTTTAGAGTTTAAAACTAAGTCAGATAATATCTCCTACTTTTTAGAAAACGATGTTCCAAAAAATATTTTATGTACTTGGAGTTTAAACACCCAAACAATTATAGATAACGAAGAGCACCTGACAGCTTCACTCGAAAAAAGAATAGCAGCTGCAAGAAAAGTTGCCGATAAAGGTGTGAAAGTAGGTTTTCATTTTCATCCGATTGTAGAATACGAAGGATACCTTGAGGAATATGCACAAGTGTACAAAAAGCTGATCGATACTTTTACACCAAAAGAGGTAGCACTTGTAAGTTTTGGGACATTGACATTTATCAAGCCCGTTATCAAACAACTTCGATCGAGAGATTTTAAAACCAAAATTACACAAATTCCTCATGAAGATGCAAGTGGAAAAACCTCATACCCTTACGCCACAAAAGTGGAGATGTTTAAACATGCGTATGAGAGTTTCAAACCTTGGCAAAACGGTGAAGATAAAGTCTTTTTTTATCTCTGTATGGAACCACATGAGTTATGGATAGATACATTTGGGTATCAATACGCTACAAACAATAACTTTGAATACGCTATGCTTGAAGCATATTGTAAAAAAACAGATCGAAGCTATTTACTCTAGTATATAAACCTGATCTACTTTTCCATGTGTTTTGATCACTTGGACTCTATCGCCAACTCTGTAG
>JARRNV010000083.1:0-4562 GCA_037384685.1 Sulfurimonas sp. | reverse complement strand
ATGCTCGACTATTTGGATTGGCTGCCAGAACATTTGAAAAATCATAATTGTGATGATCTTCTACTTGAAAAATTAGAAATCAAAATGTGGACAGATTTGAATGGTGCATTTAGTCCGTCAGGAATGAAAAATGATTTAGAGGTTCAAATAAATTGCCAAACTATGTGGAAAATTAGTGGTAGGGATGAAAATGTTCTTGATATATCTCAGGCGGAAATAATTTCAAAAAAGAATATACATAACGGCATTCCGGAAATTCACTAATTGATAGAAAAACTTAACAATTTGCTGCACAGGAGCGCAAAAAGCGTGTGCCCTGTGAGCAATGCATTAGCTTTCTAATCCTCAACTAATAATATTTTAGATAAAATCGTTAAAATTTATTTCTCAGGGCAAGGTGAAATTCCTTACTGGTGGTAACTATTGAAAAATAGAAGTCCACGAGCGCCTTACTTTTGTAAGGGTCAAGCAGATTTGGTGTAAATCCAAAACCAACGGTTAAAGTCCGGATGGAAGAGAAAATAATATATCTTTTTATTGTTAAATGATTAGGATAGTATTGCTTTTAGTATTAGCCCTGATTCAAATAAGTTTTACTTAAAAATAAAGGTATAACTAAAATGAATCAAATTATGAAAAATGACGATTTTAAATCGAGAGTTGACAATGCACTCAAAACTCTACAAGAGGGAAAAGGTGTTATTGTCGTTGATGATTATGATAGAGAAAATGAAGCAGATATAATTTTTTCTGCGCAGCATATAACAAAAGAACAAATGGCACTTTTAATAAGAGAGTGT
The DNA here is from genome assembly GCA_037384685.1 of Sulfurimonas sp. Taxonomy (GTDB): domain Bacteria; phylum Campylobacterota; class Campylobacteria; order Campylobacterales; family Sulfurimonadaceae; genus Sulfurimonas. The sequence continues at coordinate 3,762 of JARRNV010000083.1, read as the reverse complement.
AGCGGTATAGTTTGTTTATGTTTAACAAAACAAAAAGTTGATGAGCTTCAACTACCAATGATGGTTCAAGATAACAATTCAAAGTTTCAAACACCATTTACTGTTTCAATAGAATCAAAAGATAATGTTACAACTGGTGTATCAGCACAAGATAGAGTTACAACAATCAAATCTGCTATCTCTAGCAATGGAATATCCAAGATTGTTTCTCCTGGACATATCTTTCCATTAAGAGCGAATGAAAAAGGTGTTTTAGGTCGCGCAGGACATACAGAAGCTAGTGTAGATTTAATGAAATTATCTAATTTAGATCCTTATGCAGTTTTATGTGAAATAACAAATCGTGACGGAACAATGGCAAAAGATAATGATATTAAACAATTTTCTAAAAAATACTCTATGCCTATTATTAGCGTTGAAGATATAATTAATTATCGAAAAGATAACAAAGCATTGGAGAGAAATATTTGACCCTGCGGGCACAACTATTTCTCAACTCAAACGTTATAAACTAAAAGGACGAATTAAATGCATCATGTGATGTTTGATATTGACGGCACATTAGTGAAGTCGTACGATTTTGATACAAAGTGTTTTATTGAGGCAGTAAAAGAAGAGATAGGGATCTCACTTGATGGCAACTGGTCAAAATTCAAACACGTGACTGATTCGGGAATATTAAATGAAATAATTACATCTAATGGTTTACAAAAGCAAAAAGAGAAAATTCATGAAAGTGTCAAAAAGATATTTGTTAGTAAAATAGAAGCATATCTTCAACAAAACTCTATATCTCAAATTGAAGGAGCTTCAACTTTTTTGTCGCAACTTAGGCAAAGAAGCAACGTTTTTATTTCTATTGCAACAGGTGGATGGTATGAAAGTGCAATACTTAAACTGCAATATGCAGATATAGATTTTAAAGGTATCCCTATAGTTTCTTCAAATGATCATTTTAGTAGAACAGAGATTATGAAGCTGGCTTCTAAAAAAGTTGAAACTGATCATAATCTTGCAATTTCTTATTTTGGAGACGGCTCTTGGGACAAAAAAGCATGTGAGGATTTAGGATACAATTTTATTGCAGTTGGAAATAGAGTGGAACATCATCAAAGAATCTATGATTTTTCATCTATAGATAAAGCAATAGAATATATTGGTTTATAACAAATCAGAGGAGTCAATAAATTAACTTACGGGCAATTCATCGGCTCATTTTAAACGTTATCCAAAGATAAAGCTTTAACGCAACTTCATCAATGTTAAACCCAAGTAAACGATATTAAGACTACAATCATAACAACAAATCAAACCAACGGACACAATACTAAGGAAACTCATGAGTACCAAAAAATTAATTAGTGAAAAAATCAGTCAAACTGTGTATGGTATTATCAGTTTATCACTAGGACTCATCAGTCTTACTATGATTGGTTCTGCCCTCTATGATATTTGGGCTTCCTTACACGAAAAAACGCTACTTACCAAAGCCCTTCTTGATGCAGTCGGATTTATAGTGATCGGAACAGCAGTTTTTGATGTGTCCAGATTTTTAATGGAAGAGGAAGTCTTCAAAGTCCATGGTGAAGAGACAATTATGAAACAGAAAACAACTTTAGTAAAGTTTCTTATTATCATAATAATTGCCGTCTCGCTTGAGGCTTTAGTATTTGTTTTTTCTGCAGCAAAAAAAGATATCAGCTTATTGGTGTATCCAACCTTTTTACTATTAACTGCTGTGATGTTTGTAATAGGTTTAGGTGTCTACCAGAAAATGACTCGAGAGGAAAATTGATTATTGCGGAATCATTTAAGACTTTATGATCCCATCCTCATGAACTAAGTTTTTTCGCATAGTTTCACGGACATAATCCATTCCGTTGTAAAATTCCCGCATCATTACAGACATGAGGTACCTACCTTTTTGACTCACCTCTCCTTTGTCATCGTAAACGCCTAAAAGCTTGAGTAAAAACTTTTCAAATTTTGGATGGGTATTTGATGTATGTAAACCAAAGAGTTCAGTTACCATTCTATAGTCTGCGATCGCAAAATGTGGAAAAGTTTTTGAGTGTGTTATAGGGAGTTTTTCTTGTTGTAGCATCTCTACATATTTTGGTAAAGAGAAAGTATTTGCATACAGTGTGTCCCCTATAAAACTAAACGCCCCGCTTCCAACACCGACGTACTCACTTCTCTCGATCACATACTCGTCTATTATATCACTCCCTTTGAGCGACCATGCCCACGATGAACGTTGTGTATAAGCACTTTGCATCTTCTCTTCTATAATTGCATAAAGTCTTTGTTCCTTTTCATCGTTTAAACGCCCCCACTCTTTACTCAAATGCTCTTTTATATTTGGTGCATACATAAGCGGATAAAAAGTCACTTGATCAGGATGAAGTTCCAAGACTCTCTCTATATCTTCTTCGATCTGTTTTTCATTTTGGCTTGGGTAGTTATAGATCAGATCAATATTGACTATAGAAAACTTCCCCAGAACCTCTTTTACTTTTGCAAACTGCTCTTTTGCCGAACCAAACTTATGGTGTCTTCCCATCTGGATCAGGTAGTCGTCATTAAAACTTTGTACTCCGATCGAAAGTCTGTCTATATTGTTGTAAAATCTTTCATCGTTTAACTGTACTATGTGCAGGGGATCACTCTCGCAAGATATCTCTTTTATATCGAAGAGTGATTTTGTAAGCTCTATAGTCTCTAAAAGTTTCTCTGGCATTATAGTTGTCGTTCCACCGCCGAAATAGATCGAGTCAAACTTATACCCGAGTTTATGTACTAGCTTTATCTCTTTGTGTAAATACTCAAAATAGTGCAACACACTCTGCTCATCATAAGGAAACTTATGAAACGAACAGTATGGACATAAAGTATGGCAAAATGGTATATGTATATAAAGCAGACAAGGTTTTGCATCACTAGCTTTTGGTAGTGATGCATCCGTTTCTTGCAGGTTTAAAAAACGTTTTGTTGCAAAACCCATGACATTTGCGAGTATTTTAGCTGATACAGTTTTACTTAACATGCTGTATTATACTCAAATAAAATAGTTATTTACGAAGTAAATCCTGATCGAAACTAATCGATTGGTATAACAGGAGTTAAACCTGCTGTTGTATGTAAAAAATGGCGATGTTTTTCAAACTGATCGATAATATCGGTAGCGATCATCTCTTCATCATAACCATAAATATCATACGCTTTATTTCCATCTTGTAAAAACACCTCTGCTCTTGCGTACTCGTGTTCCTCCTGCATAGGGTTTATAGATTCAGGAAAAGCATATTCCGGCGTATCGTAACGTTTTGCTCTCACCTCATAGATAAAATCCATGTCTCCAGAGTGTTCTGCGTTAAAAAATGCTGTTCCATTTTCTTGATCGTGTGTTATATCAACATTCCAATAATGTGTATTTAACTCTTTTTTTACAATTTTCATTGCATTTAACACATCTTCATTCACAAAACGTTTTGTCTCTTCTACACTAGGATATTCAATAAGACGACTTAAACGTGCTTTCCAGTTGCCACTAAGGTCACCATGCCTTCCGGCATTCATATGGTGTTGTAAACTTTCATAGCGAGTACTTTCAAGATGCAGAGCCTTATACAATCCCCACACAGCTATGAGCATAATAACGGCAAATGGAAGTGCAATCATAATCGAAGCAGATTGGAGCGCTTCTAGACCTCCGGCTATTAGAAGAGCAATAGCAACAAGTCCCTCTAAAAGTGCCCAAAA
>JARRNV010000082.1:0-4585 GCA_037384685.1 Sulfurimonas sp. | reverse complement strand
TGGAGTTGGTGTGATCAATCTTATAACAGAAGATATGGTAAAAGATGACGTAGTTATTGTTGATATCGGTGTAAGTAGAACGAAAGAGGGAAAACTTGTCGGTGATGTTGATTTTGAAAACGTAAGTAAAAAAAGCTCTTACATCACTCCAAGTCCTGGTGGAGTTGGTCCTATGACGATAGCAATGCTGCTTAGCAATACTCTAAAAGCAGCAAAAATAAATGCTCAAAACTTAGCAGAATCAAAAGAGTCTTAATGAAAGATTTTTTAACTAAAGCATATAGATTTTCAAACTCATGGACAGGAACACTTATAATTGTTCTGTTTGTAATCTTTTTTGTCGCTCAAGCATTTAGAATCCCAAGTGGGAGTATGAAAGATTCACTCTTAATCGGTGATCATCTTTTCGGGAAAAAATTTGCCTACGGTATCCCAATGCCTCATATTCCATTTATTGAAGTCTCTATTATGCCATGGAGTGACAGTTTAAAACTTATAGACGGCTCTAAGCCAAAACGTGGTGATATTGTAATTTTCCGTCCACCGCATAATGTTAAAACTCACTTTGTAAAACGTTGTGTAGGACTTCCCGGAGATGAGCTTTTTGTTAGAGATAAAGACCTTTATCTCCATCCAAAAGAAGGTGATGCATGGATAAAAGAGCATTACAAAGGGTATACACTCGTTGAAGAGTATGGTCAAACATGGGTAGTAAACCCTTATATGCATGATCACAAAGGTGTGCATCACGATCCGAAAATGGCGTATGATTCATACACAATCGTAGACAACAACGGTCATATTAAAAAATCTCTCTCTTTTGAAGAAGCAAGAAAAACGCAACTTAAAAGCGATGAGCGAATAGCACCTACTCGTTTACTTATTCCACCGGTATTTCATACCGACATTATTAAAGTCGAGGAAGATCATTACTTTATGATGGGTGATAATCGCGATCACTCAAACGATAGCCGTTTTTGGGGAAGTGTACCGTATGAAAATATAGAGGGAACTCCTTGGTTTATCTATTTCTCTATCGATCAAAACTGGCAGATTAGATGGGATCGTATAGGAAAAACACCTACAGACCTTGAGCAGTCTCCATATATTGACAGAGCTATCAAAGAAAGAGAAGAACAAGACAAAGATTACTATGGACTTACTTGATATTTTAAAAATCGGTGCAGCTGTTATAGCGTTAGCTATTGCCATTATCGGGCATGAGATCATGCATGGATGGGTTGCTTATATGTACGGTGACTCAACTGCAAAAAATGCAGGTCGTCTGACTATTAACCCACTTTCACATGTTGATCTTGTAGGGACTATTTTAGTGCCTATTATGATGTACTTTTTACCTATGCTTATGGGAGCTGACAGCGGTATACTTTTTGGCTGGGCAAAACCGGTACCTATAAATATGCTAAAAGTTATCAATCGTGGCGGCTACAATGCTGCTATGCAGGTAGACCTTGCAGGAATAGTTTATAACTTTACACTCGCAGCTTTTGCAGCTATAGCTATTAGCGTAATGGATTCACCTACAACAAATGACAGTATGAGTTATATTTTTATTTATCTTATAGCTACGCAACTGCTTATTATCAATGTAGTTTTAGGGGTATTTAACCTACTCCCTATTCCGCAGTTTGACGGAGCGCATTTTGTAGCTCACTTAGCTCTAAAATTTAAAAAAGTGGAAGTTGCCGAATTTTTTTATAAATATGAGAGATATGGCATAATTATAGTACTTATTATTTTAATGACGCCGCTTAGTCAATATCTTATACTTTTACCGGTACGAACTATTATCGGTTTATTATTATCTTAAAGGGAGAACATTATGAAGTTTTATATAGCAACAGATCATGCAGGACTCGATCTGAAAAACTGGACTGTTGAATTTTTAAAAGAAAAAGGTCATGAAGTTATCGATCTTGGACCTTTTTCAAAAGATAGAGTTGATTATCCGGATTATGCACATAAAGTAGCTACAAGTGTTTTAGAAGATGCCGGAAGTCAGGGTATTCTCATTTGCGGTAGCGGTATCGGTATGAGTATGGCTGCAAACCGTCATGAGGGAATTCGTGCAGCACTTTGTCATGACGCGTATACTGCTATGGTTGCACGTGGACACAATGATGCTAACATTCTTTGTTTTGGTGAGCGTATTGTAGGGCTAGGTGTTGCAGAGTCGATCATCAACTCATGGCTTGAGAGTGGTTTTGATGGTGGACGCCACTGTGGTCGTGTAGAAAAAATTGAGCTATAATACAAAGACAATAGCAATATATAAACTGCACTAGTGCAGTGAGCCTCCCGCTGAGGGAAACTTAGTGTTAACGTAGGAGATGAAATTACTTTCAGCTCCGTTATAAATAAATGGGAGAAGTCCCTTCAATTTATGAAATAAATTAAAGGATAATTTATCATGTTTTGGGAATGGTCACTTTTAACTGTACTTTCGATAGTTTCAATATATCTTTTTGTAAAGATGTTTTACTTCAAAAGTATTACAAACAAAGAACAGCGTAGCAACGATCTCATGAAATTAACGCTTCAAGAAGCGGAGATATTAATTAGAAAGTATCAGATCCAACTGCAACGTGCATTAGGAAATGTGGATATTTTAACCGAAGAGCTTTCTAAACTAAGAAATGAGCTCAAAGTTCTTAAATCAAGAAACTCAAAACATAGACAAGAAGTTGATCGCCTCAATGCAAAAATAAAAGCATTAGAGGGTCGTATAGACGCATTATTGTAAGGATTTTAAATGATAACATTAAGCCAAACAGAAAAAAAGATAATAGAAAACTCAATTAGAGATATTAAAGATTTTCCACAACCGGGTATTATCTTTAAAGACATTACAACTCTTTTAAACGATAAAGAAGCATATGGAGTTTTAATGAACCATCTTTACCAACGTTATAAAGAGTACAACCTTGATTATATAGCAGGTATTGATGCTCGTGGATTTATCTTTGGTGCAGCATTAGCACAAATGCTTGGAGTCGGTTTTGTTCCAATCAGAAAAAAAGGGAAACTCCCATATACAACCATTAGTGAAAAATACTCTTTAGAGTATGGTGTAGATGAGATAGAGGTGCATATAGATGCATTTGGAGAGAACAAAGGTGCAAAAGTGTTAGTTATAGATGACTTAATAGCTACCGGCGGTACCGCAAATGCTGCTGCTACACTCGTAAACCAAGCCGGTGCAGAGTGTGTAGAGTGTTGTTTTATTATTGGTCTTGCATTTTTAGACGGTATAAAAACTTTACAAGAAAAAACAAACGTATATAACGTAATCGAGGTGAATAAATAATGTACATACCAAAAGCTTCAAAATTTGATCCTGATGAAAACGGACATTTCGGTATATTTGGAGGGCGTTACGTCCCTGAAACACTTATGCCGGCACTACTTAAGCTACGAGAAGAGTATGAGGAAATCCGCTTTGACAAAGATTTTTGGACTGAAGTTGACTACTATTTAAAAGATTATGTTGGTCGCCCTTCCCCGCTTTATTATGCTGAGAACATCTCAAATGAACTTGGTGCAAAAGTATATTTAAAACGTGAAGATCTAAACCATACAGGTGCACATAAAGTGAACAATGTTATTGCTCAAGGTTTAATGGCAAAACGTTTAGGGTATAAAAAAGTTATCGCAGAAACAGGAGCTGGACAACATGGTGTTGCAACTGCGACGATCGCTGCACTGCTTGATTTAGAGTGTGAAATCTTTATGGGTGCAAAAGATGTAGAGCGTCAGGAATTAAATGTTTTTCGTATGAAACTACTTGGTGCAAAAGTAAATGCAGTTGAGAGTGGAAGTAAAACACTTAAAGATGCGATGAATGATGCTATTCGCCATTGGGTTACAAATGCAAGAGATACTTTTTACATTATAGGAACGGTTGCAGGTCCACATCCATACCCGTTAATGGTACGTGATTTTCAAGCAATTATCGGTTGGGAAGCTCGTGCACAGATTTTAGAAAAAGAGAACCGTTTACCTAATCATGTGATCGCATGTATAGGTGGAGGAAGTAATGCAATAGGTACGTTCCAACACTTTTTAGAGGATAGCTCTGTAGAGTGCATTGGAATAGAAGCCGGAGGTCTAGGGATTAACGATAAAAATGGATGCTCACTCAAAAAAGGTCGTCCCGGAGTTTTGCATGGACAAATGTCTTACCTACTCCAAGATGAAGATGGACAGATACTTGAAGCACACTCCATCTCTGCGGGACTAGACTATCCTGGAATTGGACCTGAACACGCTTTTCATAACGATAACGCAAGTGTTAAGTACGATTACATAACAGATCAAGAAGCGCTCGATGCATTTGTGTGGTTAAGTCGTAAAGAGGGAATAATTCCTGCATTTGAGAGTGCACATGCTGTTGCATACCTAAAAAAATTGCCAAATATCAAAGATAAACTGATCATAGTAAACCTCTCTGGACGTGGCGATAAAGATATGATCCAAGCAAAAGATATACTTCATTTCGATTAAAAAAAGGTCTAACATGAAAATTGAACTAGTAAAAGATACAAATAGCGATATCAATGTTTTG
>JARRNV010000081.1:3385-7971 GCA_037384685.1 Sulfurimonas sp. | reverse complement strand
CATAAAACGCTTTTATCGCTCGAAGAACATTCTCTTTATATTCATTTGTTAAAAATTCTATTCTTTTTTCTAAGACTGAAAAGTCCAATCCATCCTCTTCAAACTCATCAACTTTTTTCACACTCTCTTTTTCCTGTTTGGGCTTAAGAGCATCGTATTTTTTCTCTAGTGCTAAAATAAGCTGCGACTTTGAAAACGGTTTCATTAGATCAGCTTGGGCATTATTAGAGATGTAAAAACATTTTGGATCGTTTAAACATTTTGTATCACGGATCACAATATCGCTTTTTTTACTCGAATCAAGATACGATCCTAAAAACAACTCTAAAGACTTTTGTAATAGTGGTGAGGAACACTCAACTGCAACTCTCATAAATTATCCTTGTAAATAGTACTCTATTGTGTATCTTAAATCTGCATCCAAATTTTCTAACGAGAGCATCCAGTGCAAATAGTGTGGATCAATACCCACGATCTCTTCAATGTATCGCCCATTATACTTACCAAAGTTAAACTTCTGAAGTAAAACATGTTCAAAACTGAAATCAAACATCTTCTCTTTCGTCACACTTTGAAGTAAATATTCAAAAAGAGATTTTATCACAACTACATCTTCTAAAGGCTTATAAACTGCCTCCAATGTTCCTAAAAGTTGTAATTCGTAGCGTAAATACTGCAGATCAAATCTTTCAATGTCACTTACAGTGTGTTTTACAACCCTTTTTGTATCTATAATTTTTGCACTTACATAAAGATCATAACTTTTTAATACGCTACTTATAAACTGATAATCATGCACAACTAAAATGTCGTTTTCGTTTAACTCCTGCAAAAATGCAAAAGACTTTGTATCTACAAAATGTTGTTTATCTTTAATCATATCATTCGAGATATGATGCACCGCAGAAGCTTCTGGAGCTATTTTCTTTCCGTCATTTACCAGATCAAAAAAGTAATCATCCCCACTTAAAACAGAGATCGCACAAACTTTTTCATCCTGCTCATTTCCAGTAGTTTTAAGATCTAAAAACACTAACATTTTACGATCCTAACTTGTTTACATCTTGCACCAATAAACATAAATGAAAAATATCCTGAAAGTAAAATAACACCGTATAAAATGTAAATGTTGTAGTAATCAAAAACTATAAAATCTATGATCATAAATGCGGCACTCAGCCAGATTAAAAGCATAAACCATTTACGCCAAAACTTCACTAAATCACCGTAACCAATCACTTCTATATATGTTTTCTCTTTTGGGCAGGAAAGCAGTTTAAAGCTGTAGCCATTGTAACATCTGTTAAATATGTACTTTACACTGCGAAATAGTGCAAAAAGCACCGCAATATTGAGTGTTATCATAAACCAAAAGCTAAAAATTGAATAGAGTGCTTGAAGTACCTCTTGATCTAAAGAGGCATAGCCCTGTTTTATATAAAGAACAGTTGTAATAACAAACGCAAGGAGTGCAGCTGTAACTACACTGCAAAGAGTAACGCGAAGAGCCCAAAAGAACCAAAGATAAAAGTAAAACTTTTTCATCCCTTACGCAAACTGTCCCAGCATCTCATAATAGTGCTCTAACGTCATAAAACTTTTCTCGAATCTATAACGTATGATAAATTCGACAACTTTGTTTTTAAACTCCACATCCACATTTTCAGCCCTGCCAAAATAACCGAGTGAAATATTTTTACTTTTTACTGCTGCATTTTTATCGTACGCTATTGCAAGAATTTGCAGGTATCGACCTTCTTTAATCTCACCGAGATTTTCATTTTGTAGTGATGCACCTGAGAGATTAATCGCTTTGAATGCAAAAAGTTCTTCAAATACTTCAACTTTTTCATTAATGCCAATCTCTTTATAGAGTTCTTTTAATTTTGAAAGGTTCTCTTTTCTCGCTAATTCATAATTTGAAATAGAGATCTTGTTCGATAAATTTTTTAATCTGTCTAACGCTGAGCTCATGTATAATCCTTGATTTTAAAATTATACAATATAAAACTAAACTATAGTATCTACCTCAAAATGATAATACTCTTTTATATCGCTCGCCATAAAATCTTTATACTCTGGTGAAGTTACTTCATAATTGATTTTTACCAACTCATCGTTTAGACTGATTTTAGAGTAATCAAGCTCACTTAATTGGGGAAATTTAGGAACTATATCTTCAACTGTAGTAGTACTAAAAAAATCATCCGGATTAAAACTCACGCTATCTCCTTTTTTATTCTATAATATTACACTGCACTATCCATTCCTTTAGGCATATTGTCCAAAGATTAATTTATTTTCAGCTATAATAAGGCAATTAAATAGACAAAAAGAGCACGATGGATTATTTAAAAATAGAAGGGATTGATTCTCTTAACGGTAGTATAAAAATAGCTGGTGCGAAGAATGCTTCGCTTCCTCTTATAGCGATGACTATTCTCGCTAAAAACAAACTCAACATTACAAATCTTCCAGATGTTGTAGATATAAAAACTCTTTTAAAACTATTGACAAATCTAGGTGCTAAATGTTCTTTTGAAGAGCATCATGTATCTGTAGATGCAAAAAATATTCATGAAACAAGAGCTACATACGACATAGTAAAAACTATGCGTGCATCGATCTTAGTACTAGGTCCAATACTTGCACGCTTTGGACATTGTGAAGTTTCTCTGCCTGGTGGATGTGCCATTGGTCAGCGTCCGATCGACTTGCACCTTAAAGCACTAGAGCAAATGGGTGCAGAGATAGATATAAAAGCAGGTTATGTTGAGACTAAAGCACCAAATGGTTTACAGGGATGTGAGATCATATTTGATAAGATCACAGTAACGGGTACTGCAAACATTGTAATGGCTGCAGCGTTAGCACATGGTACTACTACTATAGTAAATGCTGCTCGTGAGCCTGAAGTTGTACAACTGTGTGAAATTTTAAATGCAAGCGGTGTAAAGATTGAAGGTATCGGAACTTCTGTGTTAAAAATAGAAGGTACAAACGGTGAACTTATCGACATACATGATTTTGCAATCATTCCAGATAGAATAGAAGCTGGAACATACCTTTGTGCAGCGGCAATTACAAACTCTGAACTTACTATTACAGATGTAGAACCAAAACATCTCGATGCTGTAATTAGAAAATTTGAAGAGATGGGATTTAGTTTTACAATCACTCAAGACACAATTACAATCCATCCTACAAATGAGATCAAACCTGTAAAAATAATTACACAAGAGTATCCAGCCTTTCCTACAGATATGCAAGCGCAGTTTATGGCTCTTGCTACTCAGGCAAATGGGACTTCGATCATTGAAGAAAGATTGTTTGAAAATAGGTTTATGCACGTGAGTGAACTGCAACGTATGGGTGCAGACATCTCTTTAAACGGACATATCGCGACAGTAAAAGGAAAAACAGATCTTAGTGGAACAGATGTCATGGCAACAGATCTGAGAGCTTCATCTGCACTGGTTTTAGCAGGGCTCATTGCGAAAGGGGAAACTGATATCCACCGTATCTATCACCTCGATCGAGGTTATGATTCTTTAGAGAAAAAGCTCCAAAATGCCGGAGCTAAAGTACAAAGATTAAAAGAGTAGTTATAAGGAGTATTTCTCCTTATTTCTCTTCAAATATAATCATTTCGTAAGTACTTCTTTTTGTAACTAGTGCTTTATCGGGTGATACAGAGCGTGCATTTTGTGCACGTTGTAATTCATGGCGAAGTTCTGCCACCTCTTTTTCCATCCCGTCAACACTTTCACGCAGACGTAAAATAATGTCAACACCTGCTATATTAACACCCAACTCTCTTGTGAGTCTCAAAATAAGTTTGATCTTATCTACATCACGTTGTGAGTAAAGTCTTATGCGACCATCTGATCTTGAAGGGCATATAAGGTTTTCCCTTTCATACTGTCTCAAAGTTTGCGGATGAATATCTAACATCTTTGAAACTATACTAATTAAATAAACCGGTTCGTCATAATGGTGCATAATCTATCCTTTCAAGTTATTTGGGTAATTTGTCTTGCATAACTTTTACTAACTCTTCATCTAACTCTTCAACTTTCGGTAAGACTATATTTGCTTTAAGATAAAGGTCACCGCGTTGTTTTGTTTTTCTGTTCATAGCACCCATCTCTTTCACACGGAAACTTTGCCCATTTTTTGTGTTTTGAGGCACTTTGAGTTTAATCTCTTTTTCTAATGTTTGAATGCTTACTTTGTCTCCAAAAAGAGCTGCATGTAACGGCACATCAAATGTTTTTACAAGGTCATCACCGTCTCTTGTATACTCAGGAGAAGGAGCTACCGTGATCTTTAAAAACAGATCTCCTACACGTCCGCCTTGAGCATGTCCTTTGCCACGAACGCGCATCTTCTCACCTGTTTTTACACCAGCTGGAATTTTAATATCAAAACGATCCCCTTGTACACTAACCGAATGGCTTCCACCTAAAATAGAGACATTAAACGGAATCGTTACACTTGTTTCAAGATCAAGGTTTGGCTCTTGATGGAAACCACCACCGCCGAAGCCGCCGCCAAACGGATTACCTCCACCGCCAAAACCGCTA
>JARRNV010000081.1:0-3338 GCA_037384685.1 Sulfurimonas sp. | reverse complement strand
CAAACTGATCATATTGTGCTTTTTTCTCTTTATCTGAGAGCACTTCATATGCAGCATTGATCTCTTTAAACTTCTCTTCTGCTTCAGGAGATTTATTTACATCAGGGTGATACTGTCTTGCTAATTTTCTATACGCTTTTTTAATTTCTGATTCACTTGCATTTTGTGAAATCTCTAATGTATCATATAATGATTTACTCATCTGTGTTATCCTATTTTGGTAAAATATATTTATTTAATTTAAGTAAATTATAGCACAAAACTTGAGTGTATGTCAATCAAGGTTGAAAGATGATGAACAACAAAGCTTTAGAGGTTACATTTCTTTTTATAATACTCTTTTTTAGTTCTATACTTATGTATAACTACTATTCAGGCTACACTTTTAAGCATAATCCTCTGCCTCAAGTGTATCTCGATGCAATTAAAAACAAAGAACAAGAAGTACTCCATAATATGCAGAAAAAATATGGGTACGTTTATAAGTTCCCACTCATAGTTACTGATAAACTCAAAGGAAAACTTTACGGTGTTACCGCTTACGAGAATGGAAAAATTATCATATATCTCAATAAAAATGTTATGCAAGAGAGTTTTGGTTATATGATTGACGAAGTGATCCCTCATGAGTATGCACATGCGCTTTTAATGAAACAGGGCTACTTCAATGAAGCAAAACAGGGGCACTCTGCAAGATGGGAAAAAGTGTGTAATGACTTAGGAGCCTTAGAATGCAAGCAATATGTTGATCATGAAGAGATAGTAATGGGAAAACTCCCTTTTTCAATTCTTGATAAATAAAAGAAAAATGTGATGGTTTTTTTGATAAAATAAACAGTTTTTAATAATTTAAGTTCCTTTTATGTAATATTATTCTACTCTATTTCAATTTTAATATGCTTAGGGGAGTATATCATGTTCGGCAGTTCACAAATAGACAGGCAGCGTATAAAAAGTTTAGAAGAAGCAAACAATGCTTTAACAGAGGAAAACAATGAATTAAAGCAACAGCTTGAATCATTGCAATCTCAGCTACAAAACCAGCAAGTAACACCTAAAGTTGGGATTGCTGAAACATTGATGAAGATGCAAAACGTACAATTAAAAGCAAATATTGTTGATATTCAAGGCAATATGGCGGAATCTGTTCAAACATCTAAACACACATTAACCTCTGCAAAAGAGTTACTTGCTGATATAGACAGTGTATCACAAAACACAAATCAAATAGTCACAAAATTAGATCAGTTAAGCAGTCTTTCTGAAAACTCTTTAAGTACAGTTTCGGGTTTATCTGAACGTACAAACGACATTACAAGTATTCTTGCACTTATCAAAGATATTTCAGATCAAACAAACCTTTTAGCACTTAACGCGGCAATTGAAGCGGCTCGTGCAGGTGAACATGGTCGCGGATTTGCGGTAGTTGCTGATGAAGTAAGAAAACTAGCTGATCGAACAGATAAAGCGGTAAGTGAGATTAACATTTCATTACAAACGATGAAGCAAGATGTTGACAGCATTTCAGAGCAATCGACAGAGATTCAAACAGAAATCCACCATACAAACAATTTCATATTTGAGCTTGATGAAAAACTCAAAGAAAATATGAATGAGGTGCAACATTCATTTAACGATATAAACTACACAACAGATCGTGTATTTATGTCTTTAGCAAAACTTGATCACGTACTATGGAAAGTAAATACTTATCTCTCTGCAGTTACTAAAGAGGAACAGTTTAAATTTGTTGATCACCATAACTGTAGACTTGGGAAATGGTACTATGAAGGGGAAGGTCAAGAAGCGTTTTCACACACTCCAAGTTTCAAACAATTAGAAACTCCTCACTCTGTTGTACATAACGGTACACACAAAGTCTTTGATCTTATCAAACAAGAAAGTGTAGACTTAGATGCTTTAAAAAGTGCATTTGCTGAGATGGAAAACGGGAGTGATTCTGTATTTAATATCTTGGATAAAATTTTACACGATAAAGAGTAGTTTTTTTCCTAGAAGAGTTCTTCTAGGAAAAATTTATTAATGTAAGAAGTGGCGGATTTCTGAAAAATATAAACTCATTCCATGTTCGTTTGCCGCTTCTATAACTTCGTCGTCACGGATACTTCCACCAGGTTCTATTACGTTTTTAACACCTGCTGCTGCAGCCGCATCTATAGAGTCACGGAACGGGAAGAACGCTTCACTTGCAAGTGCAGCACCTGTTACGTCAAGTCCCATCTCTTTTGCTTTTTTAAGTGCACATTGTGCAGCGTCAACACGACTTGTCATCCCCATACCAACTGCTACCATTGCCGCATCTTTTACATATACTACACAGTTAGATTTTGTAAGAGAAGCTACTTTGTAAGCAATCTCCAAATCTTTCATCTCTGATGCATCAGCAACTTTTTTACTTACAAGTTTTGCATTTTTAACTTCATCTTCACCAACTTTATCCGCATCTTGATATACAAAGCCGCCATCAATATGCTTGAAGTCTTTAGCATCAGATGCAAGGACAAGTTTATCACTTTCCATCTCAAAAAGTTTAATCTTCTTCTTAGCAGCGAAAACTTCCTGAGCCTCTTCTGTAATGCGACCTGCTATAAGTACCTCTATAAATATCTCGTTTATCTTCTGAGCAAGCTCTTTATTTACGACACCATTAACTGCTACAACACCACCATAAGCTGAAACTGGATCACATTTAAGCGCTTCGACATATGCATCAAGCAAGTTATCGCGAATAGCGAAACCACAAGGGTTACCGTGTTTAGTGATACATACAGCATTATCTTCACCAAATGCAGAAGCGATCTTAACAGCACCGCTTAAGTCATTTAGGTTGTTGAAACTTGCTTCACCTTTTAGTGTTTTAAAGTTGTTTGAATAATGTTTATCGAACTCATAAAGTGCACCTTTTTGATGAGGGTTTTCACCGTAGCGAGTATCCATAACTTTATTTCCAACAACAAATTGTTTCTCACCGAAACCTTCGTTGAAACGCTCATTCATATAGTTTGCGATCATAGAATCATACGCTGCTGTATGCTCGTATGCTTTGATCATAAAACCACGACGAAACTCTTTTGTATTTTTTTCATTTTCGATCGCATCAATTACAACAGAGTAATCTTCAACATTTGTAACGATTAAAACAGAGTCAAAGTTTTTCGCAGCTGAGCGAACCATTGCAGGTCCTCCGATGTCAATATTTTCAATAATGTCATCAAAATCATCCGTACGCTCGATTGTTGCTTTAAACGGGTAAAGGTTTACACACACTAGATCAATTGGCTCAACACCAAGCTCCGCAGCTTGATCGAGGTGAGACT
>JARRNV010000080.1:0-4590 GCA_037384685.1 Sulfurimonas sp. | reverse complement strand
CTGTTTTTGAAAAGATCAATATATCTGAGTTATCATCAGCGATTTCCCACTCTTTTACAACTATGCTATTCATATCTTTAACATACAGCGTATGGGGGAATTTTTTCTGTTTTGCTTCAAGTGCCATCTGAATTGCAAAGTTTGGTTTCCATGAAGCTGCCATATTTATAACTGCTACACTTCCAAACTTTTCTCTATCGAATTTTTTAGCTTTAAGTGCATCTGCAAATGGTTCATTGAGATCTTTTTCATCAGGATCAACATAAAACATTACTAACACTTTATCTTTGAGCGAACTTGAACTCCACTCGCTTCCATCTTTTACAAGACCACCGTTATCTCCAGACAATACAACATTTTTAGGTGTCTCACCTACCATTAAAGCGTCTAAAGAGCATCCAAAAATCATTACAAACAAGAAAGCAACTAGTTTCATTATATCTCCTAAACTTCAAAATTAAAAAACCATTCTATCCAAAAGTGTATAATACTTTTTCAATTTTAATACTATAGGAACTCCTTTATGAAATCTTACGTTGTCGGCTTTGCATTCTCTGAAGATAAAAACCATATTCTTCTTATAGAAAAATTACGCCCCGAATGGCAAAAAAACTCACTTAACGGTATTGGTGGGAAGATCGAAACAGATGAACTACCAAACGATGCTATGGGTCGTGAATGTATGGAAGAAACAGGACTAAAATTAGAGTGGGAATATCGAGGTATTATGTCTGGAATTAATGGTGATGGCAAACCTTTCGAATGTCATATATTTTATACATATAACGACATGATATGGGAGTTTGAACAAAAAGAGGATGAACCACTTAATGTTTATAGTATTGAAGAACTTTACGATAAAAATATGATCAGAAATCTCCGCTTCTTAATCCCTTTTGGACAACATAACGAAAATAAAGAGTTTCTCCGTTTAGAGTATCAATAGATAAACTAAATAACTTGTAAAAAATGAAAGTATTACCCCATATCCTACTATAGCAGAACTAAGTCTTGGAGCTAGTCCTGCCATTGAAGCCATCGCTGCAGCTGTAATCATAGGTGCCATTGCAGCTTCTAAGATAGAGACTTTTGCTGCCAAGTTATCCCATGCAAACATATAGCATATCCCTATTGAAATAAGTGGTGCTATAATCAGTTTTATAAACAGTGCCACACTAAAAGGTTTTAGTTCATGCTTTGGAAGTTTAAACTCCAGTTGCAAACCGCCTTCTACAAGTGCTAAAGGAATAACCGTAGCCGAGAGTGAATTAAGAACCAGTTCGATCGAGGAAGGAAATGTTATACCGTTTAAAAATAACGCTATAATCAATGCTATAAAAGGTGGGAATATTATGATTTTATACGCGATGATAGATGTGGTAACCTTTGTAGTGGCACTGTAAAAAGCACTCACAAAAGTTCCGTATGTCGCCAAAGCCAAAAAAACACCAAGCTGATCATATACCATAATATAAGGTAGAGCTTTAGCACCATAGTACGCTTGGATAATCGGCAGCCCTAAAAATGAACTGTTTGTAAGCACTGCAACAAGCATCAACATACCTGTAATCTCTTTTGAAAACTCCATGACTCTAGAAATACCAAGTACGATCAAGGCAGAAAATACCATCACACTCCAAGATACAATCACAGGAATCAAAATATCAAAAGAGAATGTAAGCTGAGATACCTGTAAAAGTATCAGTGCAGGAAGTGAGATAAAGATCACAAACTGATTCAAAGAGGTTGCTACATCACGTTCAAAGATATGTACTCTTTTAAAAAAGTATCCTATAAACATCATCAAGACAATATATAAAAAGTTTTCCACCTTATACGTAACCTTATTTTTGCGAAATTATATCACTATTTTTATTCAAAGAGTATCCAATAATAAAATTTAAAATTTATACAAAAACATGGGTAGATATACCCCTAATTTATATGATATACTACCTGTTATAATTTTTAAAGGTTTCATGGTGGCCCTATATTTAAAAGACACATTGGTGATCGGTATTTCAGCAACAGCACTTTTTGATCTATCCGAATCAGACAAATTATTTCAGGATACCTATAAAGAAGATCCTGATCATGCAATCGAACTCTATAGACAACATATGTTAGAACATGAAGATGAACCACTCGATGAGGGAATCGGTTACCCACTTATAAAAGCTCTTTTAAATCTAAATAACTACCAACAACAAGGGGATGCCCCTTTGGTTGAAGTAGTTGTTATGTCTCGTAACTCTCCTGAAACAGGTATAAGGGTACTTAACTCGATCCGTCAACTCGGTCTCAATATTTCTCGTTCAGCTTTTACTGCGGGGGAACCAAGTGCCGACTATATAGAGGCATTTGATGTTGATCTTTTTTTGACAACAAATGAGAAAGACGCTCAACAAGTGATTGACAGTGGTGCATGTGCTTCGGCAGTACTTTCGATCCCACCGCAGTATAAAAGTGATATTCCTGATGATCAGGTAAGGATTGCCTTTGATGGGGATGCCGTTATTTTTGATGAATCAAGTGAACTTGTTTATAAAGAAAAAGGGATCGAAGCGTTTCATGAAAATGAAAACAACTCACAAAACATCCCTATGAGTGAAGGTCCTTTTGCAAACTTTTTAAAAAAACTCTCTAAACTTCAAGAGAGACTCCCAATGAAAGTTGAGTATTCACCTGTTAGAATTGCGATAGTTACAGCAAGAAATTCCCCTGCAGATATGAGAGTTATTAAAACACTCAGACATTGGGGAGTGTATGTAGATGAAGCTTTTTTTCTCGGTGGAGTTGAAAAAAGCAATATATTAAAATCATTTAAAGCACACATCTTTTTTGACGATCAAGATGTTCATTTAAACTCTTCATCATTAGTTGTACCGTCTGGGAAAGTGCTTTACCCTTCTAATTCAAAGCTTGCTAAGAAGACCTAATGAAAATATAACTTCAATTAGGTATAATACTAAAAATTTTATTACCATAGGAAATTTAATGATTACATTAAAAGAAGCCTTACAATTATCAAAAGAAGAACTAACAAATTTTAAAGAAGAATTACGAACAAAGATCGAAGCAAATAAAGATCTAAATGCCTATATTTCTGTAGAAGATTTTGGTGAAGGGATCCCTATTGCTGTAAAAGACAATATTCAAGTGAAAGATTGGTCTGTGACTTCTGGATCTAACATTTTACAAGGCTATATAGCTCCTTATAATGCAACCGTAATTAATAAAATGCTAAATGCAGGTTTAACACCATTTGGTAGAACAAATATGGATGAATTTGCGATGGGCTCTACGACTGAATCAAGTTTCTATGGTAAAACAATCAATCCTCACGCGTCTGATAGAGTTCCAGGAGGAAGCTCTGGAGGAAGTGCTGCAGCAGTGGGTG
Organism: Sulfurimonas sp.; assembly: GCA_037384685.1. GTDB lineage: Bacteria > Campylobacterota > Campylobacteria > Campylobacterales > Sulfurimonadaceae > Sulfurimonas. The sequence continues at coordinate 1,190 of JARRNV010000080.1, read as the reverse complement.
CAGGTCTTGCAATTGCAGCATTAGGATCTGATACCGGTGGATCGATCCGCCAACCAGCAGCTTATTGTGGAATAGTTGGAATGAAACCAACCTATGGAAGAGTGAGTCGTTACGGTCTTGGCGCGTATGCTTCAAGTCTTGATCAAATTGGTCCTATGACACAAAATGTTGAAGATGCGGCTATTTTATACGATATTATTAGCGGTAGTGATGAGAAAGATTCTACAAATGCACAGCTGGATGATAAAGTTGTTCCAAACCTTAACCCTGAGCGTAAATTAAAAATTGCAATACTTCCTAAATATATTGAAAATGCTAGTGAAGATGTAAAAAATGCTTATAAACTTGCTACAGAAGCTTTACAGTCTGCAGGACATGAAGTCGTTGAAAAAGAACTTATGGATGCAAAATACGATATCTCAGCTTATTATATTACAGCAACTGCTGAAGCTACGACAAACCTAGCACGTTATGATGGAATCCGTTACGGGAACCGTATAGAAGGTAAAAACATTGAAGATACATTAGTGCAAACAAGAAGCCAATGTTTTGGTGATGAAGTAAAGAGACGTATTCTTCTTGGAAACTTTGTTCTAAGTAGTGGTTATTATGAAGCATATTATGTAAAAGCACAAAAAACTAGACACTTGATCAAAGAGGAGTATGAGAGAATTTTTGAAGATGTTGATCTTATTCTTTCACCTGTAGCACCGACGGTTGCTCCAAAATTTGGTGAGCTTGCAAATCCTATGGATATGTACTTAAGTGATATTTATACTATTAGTGTGAACCTTGCAGGTCTTCCTGCCCTTTCACTTCCAATTATGAAAAATAGTGACAAAATGCCGGTAGGACTACAATTGATTGCAAAACCTTACAATGAACAAACATTGTTTGACGGTGCATTAAGCCTTGAAAAAGAACTAAACTACAACTAAAGGATAAACTGATGGCGTATTTTGATAATGTAAAAGTTAAAGACAAAGTATATGGTCTTGTTTTTGGGCGTGGGAAAGTTACAGCTGTTTTTGAAGACTCGTATTACAAAATGATGGTGAAATTCAAAAATGGTTATGAAGTACCATATACTGAAGATGGTGTACCTGGTTGGGGGAACTTTAAAAAGCAAACATGTTACTACAAAGATGATGTTGATTTAACAGATGTTGACTTTTCACCTGTTACAAAAG
>JARRNV010000079.1:9058-10081 GCA_037384685.1 Sulfurimonas sp. | reverse complement strand
TGAGTGATCGTATAGCTCAGCAAAAAGTTTTGCTGCACTTTTATAGCTTTTTACTTGTTCAGCACGAAGTGCATACATGATATAAGTGTCCTCTTCTGCAAACGCTTTTTTATTTGCTTGAGGCAATACCTCTTGTTTCGTCGAACAAGCTACAAAAAACATTGATAAAAATATAAATAGAAAAATTCTATACATCAACTATCCCTGGACACTCATCTTTTAGCTCATCTACTCTTGTTTTAAAATAATCCCAAAACGGAAAGGTTCTACACTGCTTTGGACGCGCTTGGTAGATCTGACAACCGTTGTTTTGGCGATCGAAAAAAACACACTCGTAAGAGTCACCGACTTTTCTCTCTCTGATTGAGTACTTATACCCTTTTTTAAAGAGATATTTTATCGCAAAATCATTAACATCCATATCTAAAAGATCTGCAATGGCAAAGATCTCATCTTTTGTGACATAGATATAGCCACTCTCACCTGTACAGCAACGCCCTTCACATGTCTCACATGCATTAGGATTAAAAGCGTAAGGAAATCCATCTTGTTTCATTAAATCTGACATTTATTACTCTGTGTATTGGCTTTTTTATATATAGCTTTTGACTCATCGCTTTGTTCATCTGCTATAAAACTGATAAACGGAGGCCACACTTTCATCAAGGCATTTGAGCCGTTTCTTGCATGGACCATAACTATTGATGCACTGCGATCTACTTTTGGATGTACAAAGCGAACATCTACTACTCTCATTTTTACACGTGCTAATTCTGCACATACAAGTCCAAACTGCGTTGCATCGTAGCAAAAGATAAAGTGAGACTTCGGTTTTAAAAGTTGTGATACTTTTTTAAAAAACTGCTCTATCGGCAAATTTACATCATACCTTGCCTGAAAGAGCATCTCATCGGAACTTTTTTGTGCACCTGAAGGATAAAAAGGTGGATTAGATATTATATAATCATACTTTTCATCCACTTCTAAACTATTTAAGTCTGAATGATATATTTTATAGTTTAT
>JARRNV010000079.1:0-9052 GCA_037384685.1 Sulfurimonas sp. | reverse complement strand
CTTTTCAACTGCTTCTAGTTCAACTTTTTCATTGTCGCGTGCAACTAAAAGTCCAACAATTCCACACCCTGCACCAACATCAAGCACTCTTCCTTTTGGTTGAAACTGATTTATAAAGTCATAAAGGAAAAGTGAGTCACTATTGTAACAGTATCCCGACTCCGGCTGGTGTAAGATCATTGAGGTCCTTAACGTGCACTATGATATAATCTCACAATTATATCAGAAGGGATTTAAAACAATATGATAATTATTCCAGCACGATTAGCCTCAACACGATTTCCACAAAAAGTCATAGCAGACATAGATGGTTTACCGATGGTTGTAAGAACTGCAAAAAGAGTTGAACATTTAGATAAAGTGGTAGTTGCGGCAGATGATGAAAAGATCATTGAGATATGTAAAGCATACGGTGTGGAAGCGATGTTGACATCTACTACACATAAAAGTGGGACTGATAGAATTCATGAGTGTGCAACACTGCTTAACTTGAATGACGACGAGCTGATCATCAATGTTCAAGCAGATGAGCCCTTTATTGAACCCGATGTTGTTGAATCTTTACAAAATAAACTCAAAGAGTTACAAGCAAATAATGAAGAGTTTATTATGGGGAGTTGCTACAATGCGATCAATGCCCAAGCGGCAGAGGATCCAAACCTTGTAAAAGTAGTTATAAACACTAACGGTAATGCTATCTACTTCTCTCGCGCAAAAATTCCTCATAATGCAGGTGGCGGAGCAAAATATTTTGGGCATATTGGAATTTACGGATTTGCTAAAAAAAGCTTAAAAGAGTTTTGTTCACTCGGTGATGCTCCAATTGAAGATATTGAAAAACTAGAACAACTACGTGCAATTTATCATGAGAAAAAAATAGCTATGGTAAAAGTTGCTTCAACAGGTTTTGGAATCGATACAAAAGAGGATCTTGAGCGTGCTATAGAGATATTTTTATTGAAAAAGTAAAAAGGATTTATCCATCTCATAAAATAGAGATGGATAAACAAGGAGTGTTGTTAGATATTGTCACGAATTCCTAAAGAATCAACTAAAGACTGGTATCCATCTTTGTTTGTTCTTTTGAAATATTTCATTAAACGACGACGTTGACCAACTAATTTTAGTAGTCCAAGACGTGATGCGTGATCTTTTTTGAACACTTTTAAGTGCTCAGTTAACTCTGCAATTCTAGCAGTTAGTAGTGCAATTTGAACTTCACTTGAACCAGTGTCGCCCTCATTACGTCCATATTTTGCAATAATTTCTGTTTTTTTAGCCGAATCTAAAGCCATAATAGCCTCCTGATAGGTATAATAATCTAACTCCAATGCAATTGCAGAAAAGTTGAAGCGTGATTATACCCAAACAATTCTTTAAATTTATTTAGATTATTATATTAAGAGTTTTTGGCTATGCTTAAGGGTTTTTAGTTATAATAATCTTCAAAATAATGTTACAAAGAAAGTAAAGATGTTAATTACAAAAGCAAGCGAATATGCAATTCTTTCATTGATAGTACTCTCTTCGGCAAAAGAGCCTATGGATAGTGAAACACTTTCTCGTGAACTATCAATTTCTAAAAGTTTTTTAGCAAAGATTCTTCAATCACTTGCAAAAGCAGAAATCCTCAGGTCTTACAAAGGTGTTAACGGGGGATTTGCTTTAAATAAAGATCCAAAAGAGATCACAATGCTTGATGTTTTAACATATGTTGAGAGTAAAGCTCCAGCAGTCTTTGAATGTTCACCGTCTGAAAAAAACTGCCCCTCAGATAAAGCAAGCATATGCTCCATTTGGCCATTTTTAAATAGGTTGCAAGTAAAAATTGACCTCTTTTTACAAGATCTCACTTTAGCAGATATATTGAAAGATTAAATGTTACGAGTAATAACCATTGGCTAAAAAGAAATTAACACTAAAACAGCAAATTGGAACAAGCTTAAACTTTCTTCTAGGACAAAAAGATTTAAGTGTCATTGTATTTGTAATGGCTATTTTAGCCATTATTATCGTCCCTCTGCCTTCTGCTGCACTCGATCTGTTTTTGACAGTATCTATGGCTATGGCTGTACTCATTCTTTTAATATCTTTATATATTCCAAAACCAACAGATCTTACAACCTTTCCGACACTCATACTGATTCTTACCTTGTTTAGACTGGCATTAAATATTGCAACTACGAGGATGATTCTTGCACATGGTTATGAAGGTCCCCAAGCGGTGAGTGACATCATTACCAGCTTTGGTAACTTTGTTGTCGGTGGAAATTATGTAATCGGTATTATTGTTTTTTCAATTTTAGTTATTATCAACTTTATGGTTGTAACGAAAGGTTCTACAAGGGTTGCAGAGGTTGCAGCTCGTTTCGTACTCGATTCTATGCCAGGGAAACAGATGGCGGTTGATGCAGATTTAAATGCAGGACTAATCGATGATGCCGAAGCGAAAAGAAGACGTGCCGAGATCTTACAAGATGCAAACTTTTACGGGGCAATGGACGGTTCGAGTAAGTTTGTAAAAGGAGATGCAGTTGCCGGAATTATCATTACACTTATCAACATCATCGGTGGATTTTTAATCGGTGTATTTCAGTATGATATGAGTGTAAGTGATTCAGCTGCAACTTTTACACTTCTAACAATCGGTGATGGATTAGTAGGGCAAATTCCAGCCCTTATTGTCTCTACTGCTACAGGTATTATGATCACGCGTTCATCAAGTGACGGAGAGAATTTTGCCGAAGGTACAATCAACCAAATGGCAGGAAATGCAAAAATACTCATGATCGTTGGCGGGATCATGATCCTTTTTGCACTTGTTCCTGGTCTTCCAACAGCTTCAATGGGACTTATAGGAATTTTATTTGCACTTTTAGGCTGGTCGATCTACAAGTATGAAAAAGGGGAACTTAGCATTCTAGATGTTGAAAATATTTTAACCGGCAAATCAAAACAAGATCAAGAAAATCAAGAAAAGCTAAAACCTAAAAAATCTCAAGAGGATATTATACGTGAAGAGGAGAGTGCTCTTCAGGATATACTCAAAGTTGAAATGTTAGAACTAACCCTTGGGTATCAACTGATTAAACTTGCGGACAGTTCTCAAGGCGGCGATCTTTTAGAGCGTATTCGATCAATGAGACGAAAAATAGCAAGTGACTTTGGATTTTTAATGCCACAAGTTCGTATACGTGACAACTTACACCTACAACCTACACAATATCAGGTACTTTTAAAAGGTGTAGTGATCGGTGAAGGTGACATTATGCCTGATCACTTTTTGGCAATGGATAGCGGAATGGCTACAGGGAAGATAGATGGAAAAGCTACAAAAGAACCAGCATTTGATCTCGATGCCTTGTGGATTACAGCTGATCAAAAAGAGAATGCGATTATGAACGGCTATACAGTAGTTGATCCAGCAACAGTGATCTCTACACATATGAGTGAGCTTATTAAGCGTAATGCAGAAGAATTACTTACTCGTCAAGAGGTTCAAGAACTTATTGAAAAAATTAAAAATGACTACCCTGTTATTGTCGACGACGTTCTTAAAGTTGCAAACATCGGTCTTATTCAGAGAGTTCTTAAAGCACTACTTCATGAAAAAATTCCACTTAAAGATATGCTCAATATTTTAGAAACTATTGCAGATATTGCAGAATATACAAAAAATGTTGAACTTATCTCTGAGCAAGTTAGAGCGAAACTCTCTCGTGTAATTACACAGATGTACACAGGTGAAGATGGGATCATTCGTCTTTTAACTTTTGATACACAAACTGAACAACTTTTACTACAAAAATCGCAAGAGCATGATGGTGTAAGAAACATTATGCTTAATGTCGGGGAGATCAATGCACTTATTCAAGCGGTAAGTACAAAAGCTGCAGAAGTACTACAAAAAAACATCTCACCTGTCATAGTGATCGTCGATCCACAAATACGTCGCGGAGTAGCTGAAATATTTGAAAAATTCTCACTCGACATAGTAACACTATCGCATGCAGAGATAGATTCGAGTGCAACTTTTGAGGTACTTGGCTCAATATCGATAGAACAAAACAATAATAATTAAACTAAGAAGGACATAGATGCAAAACAGAACTATTCACCACTTATCTCATGTAGATTTAGATGGCTACAGTTGCCAACTTGTGATGAAGTACACTCCATATAAAAAATACAACTATAACGCGAACTACGGAGCAGAAGTTAAGTCAAAATTAGAAGAGATTTTAGAAAAAATACAAAAAACAAATGAAAATACTATGATCCTTATATCTGATCTTAATCTCACAACAGATGAATCAAAATGGCTTGATCACGAAGTAAAAAAACTCAATGAAAATAAAAAAGATGTAAAACTACAACTGTTAGATCATCATGGAAGCGGTGAAGACAGTGCGAGAAAATATGAATGGTACTTTCTAGACACAACACGTTGTGCTACAAAAATTGTTTACGATTTTACTAAAGAACATCTTGAGTTTAATGAGCCAACTTGGATGGAAAAGTTTGTAAATATTGTAAATGCAGTTGATCTGTGGAAACAAGAAGAGAAAGAAAATTTTGAGTATGGAAAAGTTTGTATGCGTCNNNTCCATGAAGCCGTAAAATACATTGATCAAAAAAATGCCAATATTGTTTTAGATGAAAAAATTCACTTGCTAAAAAAAGATTTTTTTAAAGAACAACAAGATGATACATTAGATAATCTTGCAACTGAATTTATTGTAAACCTACTTGGAGAGAGTAAGTCAGAAAAAACTATATACTATAAAGGATACAAAGGCTATCTTTCATACGGTGTAGGGAATACTTCGATCATAGGAAATGGCTTTTTAGTTAAATTTCCTGAATATGACTTTATTATAGACATTAGCTTTCGAGGGACTATGAGTTTAAGAGCTAACAATAATGTAAGTGTGGCTCAAATTGCCAAAGAATGGGTAAACGGCGGTGGACATCCAAATGCTGCCGGTGGACGTATACAAGGTTTTAAAGAACAATTTCGCTATGATAAGGTGAAAGAACAGATAGAATCGTTAATAAACAAAAAAGAATCTGTAGCAGGGGATCTAGAATATAAGAAGGAATAGCTCAATGTTAAATAAGCTTCTAAAAAACATCTCATTACTCTTTGTAGTACTATTTATAGGTGGTTCAATAGGGTTTTACTATGAACTAGAAGATTTTTATGAGAAAGAAGCTTATAGACATATCAAAGAACATGTTTTATTTTCAAGTGCCATGCAGAAGTTCTTTTATAATGAACAACAGCCAGAGATGTATAAACTTATGTATGATTATAATATCTCTCAAGACTTTTTTAATCCAAAACTCCTTTCAGCTACTTATATGATTGCTCATATCAACAAAGATTTTCAAGAAATACTTCAAGACGGAGTAGAAGAATCACAAAATTCTCAATTTCGATTTTTGAATACTAATACACATGATCATGCCTCCGAAGCCGATACGATAAAATTTAAATTTGCAAGTGATAACCCTTTAAACAAAGAAGATCTCGCAGATCCGTATGAAACAAAAATCTTAAACAAATTTAGGGATGCAAATCTATCTTACATTTCAGAAAAAGTGGAAAAAAACAATACCGAATACTTGGTTTATGCACTTCCTTCAATGCCAAACAATGCTTTGTGTTTACAATGTCACGGCGATCCTTCTACAGCTCCAAAAGATTTAGTTGCCATTTATGGAACTTCAAGCGGATTCCATGAAAAAGAGGGAGATATTCGTGCAGCTTTAGTAATCTACTCACAAATTAACTCTTCAGGAAATATGATGCTCTTTTATATACTGACAGAAGCTGTTATGATCTTTGCTCTTTTATTTATATATATGACTGTACGCTATTTTCTAGTCCAACTCAACGATAAAGATAAACTTTTAACAAAACAAGCTCGTTTTGCTGCTATGGGGGAGATGTTAGGGATGATCGCCCATCAATGGAGACAACCGCTTGCGGGGATGAGCATCACGACAAATAACCTTTTACTTGATATTGAACTTGATGAAGTTGATAATAAACGTCTCAAAGAAAACCTTGAAGTAATTAATCAACAAATTGCTTACCTCTCTTCAACTATAGATGACTTTAGAAACTTTTCAAGACCAAATAAAAAACATGAAACAATGCCACTTAAAAAAATAATTGAAGAGTCACTCATTGTTATTAATAGCACACTTGAAAAAAATAATATTGAAATAAAAAACAATATAGACCCATCCCTTGAAATTACTACAATAAAAAATGAACTTATGCAGATCTTTTTAAACTTGATCAAAAATGCTATGGAAGCGTATATAGAAAATAATATTGATCAAAGGGTTATCGAGATTACAACAAAGAGTCTCAAAAATAATACAATTGCCTTATATATAAAAGATTATGCCGGCGGTATACCTGCTGAAATAAAGGAAAAAATATTTGAACCTTACTTCAGCACCAAAAATAAGAAAAACTCTACAGGACTCGGATTATATATGTCAAAAATGATTGCAGAGGAGCATTTAAATACACAAATAATACTTGATGTAGAAAATGACTCTACAACCTTTACACTTATAATACCTACAAAAATAGGAGTTTCTCATGATTGATATTAATGTTGTAAAACTTAAGCAGTATGCTTCGGTATGTAGTGTACTCTATGTTGAAGATGATGAACTTATTCGTGAGCAAACCAAAGATTTTTTAAGTAGATTCTTCCCCGATGTGGATATAGCCGAAGATGGACAAATAGGTTTAGATAAATATGCTCAAAAAGAGTATGACATAATTATTACAGATATTAATATGCCTAATGTTAACGGCATAGAGATGATCGAAACTATAAAACAAAAAAACTATGAACAGCATATTGTCGTTACTTCTGCTTATAATGACAGCGAACACTTAATGAAACTCGTAAATCTGAATATTGACAAATTTGTTGAAAAACCGTTTAACAACAAACAGTTTTTATATGTAATATATAAAATTTCTCATGAAATATACAATAAAAAAATGAAAAACCATTTAGAAGGTCAAGTCGATAATTTATATAAAAATGCCCAAATCGTAATAGATGAAATACCTATAGGATTGATAACATTACGAAACAATCAAATTTCAATGGCAAATAAAGCATTTTTGGAGATTGGTGGTTTTGACTCTGTTGATACTTTAAAATTAGAGATGCCAGATATCGGTATACTTTTTGAAGATGCAAAAGGATGTATCAATGCACAAAGTAACGAAGAACTTATAGATCAGTTGCTTAAATTCCATGAAGATGAGAAAAAAGTTCGTATATTGAAAAATTCAAAAACTTATGAGTATAAAGTTACCATTACAAAACTTCATGATGCGAACAGTTATCTGCTAACTTTTACTGATATTACAGCTATTCACAATGCTCTGTTTAACGATCTACATACAAAACTTCCAAATAAAAAGTTTTTACTCGAGCATCTCGATGTTTTACGTAAAAATCATTCAAAAATTTATGCAATATTATTGAAAGTTAAAAACTTTAAAAATATAGAAAAATGGTATGGAAAATCTGATGCAATTAAAGTTGAAATGGAGTTTGCAAAAGTTGTTAAAAATTTAACACATGCAGTCGATTCTAACGCTTTTATAGGATACTTTTCACAAAACAATATTATCATCTTTCCAAATCAAAACAATTCAGAAACCATTAAAAAAGTGTATGGGATTTTACAAAACAAAGTTATATCATCAATAGAACTTTCGAAAAAAGATCATAATTCAGAGGTTGATTTTTCACTAAAGATAGAGGAAAAACTTTTACAGCTTAACACAAACGATAGCTTGGTTAAGCTCGAAACGCATCTAATGGATGAATTTGATCTTTTTTAAGCGTAACATCTTTTAATTATATAAAAAGTAACGCTCTACCCCGTTTGCTAATCCTAAGGCCATCCTTTTTTGATATTTATCATTTACCAGTCTTTTAGCTTCGGTAGGATTTGTAATAAAACCGACCTCTACGAGTACTGCCGGCATTTGTGCACCTACTAATACCCAAAACGGTGCCGGTCTTACACCTGCATCTTTAACGTTTTTATATTTTTTTCTTAAATTTGCAAGTGCTCCTCTTTGTAGGTCAATTGCCAACTTATTTGAAGCAACAATATTATGTGAGTTTAATGTAGATAAAAAACTCTGCTTCCCGTAAAAATCCATTTCACTCATATCTGCAGAGTTTTCTTGTGCAGCCACTTTTTTTGCACGGCTTGAGCGAGATTTGTCTAAGAAATAACACTCAATTCCATACGCCTGTTTCGCATGTTTTTTACTTACTGCATTTGCATGAATACTAATAAAAAGATCTGCTTTTTTTCTGTTTGCATACTGTGTTCTTTTACGCAACTTTATAAACTTATCACTCGATCGTGTCATATATACTTTATAGCCTCGCGACTTTAAAATAGAACGCAGTTTTTTTGCTATTTGCAAGACAACAACTTTTTCTCTGTATCTTTTGTAACCGATAGCTCCTGGATCTTTTCCACCATGTCCAGCATCTATAACGATAATTTTATCTCTATCTAAACGCGTTGGTATTTTTACAGTTGGTGTTGTTGCTACATATTTTGACGTAGTTTTTGTAGAACTTTTTTTAGGTATCATTTTAATTATAAGTTGTTTGTTTGACTTTTTAAAAGAGATAGATACTTTTGAATTGTTTTGAATAACTAGTCGTAAAGTTGTAGGGTTAAACTGTGCAAGTTTTATTCTATCTATATTTGCTTTTTTCAATGTTTGAGACTTTGTAAGCATAGAAGCGTGTACGTCAAAAACATATTTATAATTTTTAGTTTTTGGATCATAGAGTTTAAAGTAGTTTATTTGATTGTTTCGCAATTTTTTATCAAAATTTAAAACAAGTCTTTCATTTTTCCAGCGAATAGATTTTAGTTTATGAGAAGAAGATACACGAACATCTTTAGAACTTTTTTTATGAGATTTTTTCTTTACCTTAGGAGCAGTTTTTTTCACTTCAAGTTTTTCAAG
>JARRNV010000078.1:0-8225 GCA_037384685.1 Sulfurimonas sp. | reverse complement strand
AATTTCTGGAACAATTTCTTTGTAAGTTACAACACCGTCTGCGTCTACAACGAAGATAGCACGACAAGTAACACCAGCTAATACAGAACCGCCTAAAAGTACTCCATACGCGTTAGCAAAATCTTTATTTCTAAAATCAGATGCAACAGTTAATTTATCAATTCCTTCTGCAGAACAGAATCTTCCAGCAGCAAATGGAAGGTCCATAGAAACAACAGTAGTTTTTACACCATCTAAATCAGCAGCTTTAGCATTGAAATTACGAGTCTCAGTAGCACATACGCCAGTATCTAGTGAAGGAACAACAATAATAAGTTGTTTTGTACCTTGCGCACCACCTACTACAACATCGCCTAAGCCATCAGAATTTACAACTGTAACTTCTGGAGCCTTATCTCCAACGTTTACTTGATTTCCAAGTAGCTCTACATCTGCACCTTTAAATTTAGTAGTTGCCATATCGGCTCCTTAATTTTAATTTTGATCTTATCTCTACCTGTTGTTTTTGCTAAATATAAGAACTCATCTACCCTTTTTAAAAAAGTTCCAACTTCATCGTTTTCTTTTAGTTGTATAACACCAAAACTACAATCTTTTTTTGTAGTTTTCCCGCCAAAGTCAATGCATCGTTTAGAGATGTCATTGACAATAGTATAACAAATTCTTTACCATTTTTTATAAACTGATAAATATTTATCATAGCTTACTTTTAGGAGATATATCAAGCTCTTCTATATTCGAAAAGCTCCCTTCTTTATACATATCTACAGCAACTCGTCCTATCATAGCTGCATTATCTGAGCAGTATTGCAATTCACTTAAAAGGAGTTCTGCTTTATATGGTTGCAACAACTCCTCTATTTGGGATCGTAAATAAAGATTTGCACTCGCTCCTCCAACTATGGCCAAACGTTTTGGAGGATTCGTTTTAAAATATTTTTTGAGCTTCATTATAATGTGCTTTGTAGCGATATGCTCAAACGATGCTGCTATATCTTTATATAGCTCTTTATTTTCCCCTGCCTCTTCAACAGCAAGCCTTACCGCATTTTTTAATCCGGAATAACTAAATGCAATTTGTGGAGATTGATGCAGAGGTACTGTAAAGTTATATTTTAACCTATCCCCATCTTTTGCTAACTCCTGAATAAGTGGCCCACCTGGATAACCTAACTCCATCATCTTAGCAACTTTATCAAAACTCTCACCAAAACTATCATCCATAGATTTTGCAACAGTTGTGATCTCTGTAAGGCTTTTTACCTCCATCACCTGCGTGTGACCACCTGAAACAAGGAGTACTGTAAGTGGAAAAACTGTCTCTTTTTCAATAAATAAAGAATAAATATGCCCTACAAGATGATTAACTCCGATAATAGGGATATCTAAAGCAATCGAAATTGCTTTTGCCATAGTTACACCCTCTATAAGTGTAACTGCAAGTCCAGGGGAAGATGTAACTGCAACCGCCTTTAGTTTTGGGAAGTACTCCTTTACCTGTTCAAGTATCTTTGGCAAAGTTTCAGCGTGCAGACGTGCAGCAAGTTCAGGAACTACTCCTCCATACACACTATGTTCAATCTCTTGAGATATTTTTTTATGAAACAATAGCTTATTTGTTGCAATTTCCGTTATTGCTATAGCGCTATCATCACAACTACTCTCAATACTTAGTATCATATAAAAGCCCTTACCTTTTGATCAAGTGCAAAAACATCCTCGATCGTTTTCGGTTTTACTCTAAAATGTTCATACGCTTTTATAATATTTTTACTAATATCCATAAAACCTATCTCTTTTGCTATAAACTTCTCAATGGCAGCTTCATTTGCGGCATTAACTACAACACCTAATTCCGGGTTTTTAAGCAGGTCTTCTTTGATCTCCCATACTGGATAACGCTCAGGAGTAATCTTTCTAAACTCTAAACTGCCCACCTCTAAAAGATTGACATGCTTCAGCATCTCGCCGTTAAAATGTTGATCCAAAGCGTAAGCGATCGGGAGCTGCATTGAAGCATGAGCAAAATGTGCAGTAGTTGATCCGTCTTTATAATCTATAAGTGCATGAATAAGGGATTTTGTCTCGATAATCGCATCATAGTTACCCTCACCAAAGAGCCATCTCGCTTCTAAGAGTTCAAACATCTTATTCACCATTGTCGCACTATCTATTGTAATCTTTTGTCCCATCGACCAGTTTGGATGCTTTTGTGTATCTTCGAGTGTAGCGTTGTGAATATCTTCGATCACCCAGTCACGAAATGCACCACCACTTGCAGTAATTGTCATCTTGTTTATTGGACGATCTTGCAATAAATACCAAAGTCCAAAATGTTCACTGTCGATCGGCTGGATTTTAGAAGTATCTATAAAAGCCCCAGCAGTAACCAAAGATTCTTTATTTGCCAGTGCTACCTTTTTGTCACACTCTAAAGCTTTGAGTGTTGGACGCAGACCTAAAAAACCTACAAGTGCATTAACTACAAGTTCACTTTTTGCATTTTCGATCACTTTAAGGATCGCGTCTTCTCCTGCATAAACATTTGGATGATCCACATCTTGGATTGCATCTTTATTGCCTACAACTACTACTTTTGGATTATGCTCTTTGATCTGTTCATTTAGAAGTGCAATGTTGTTACCACACACAAGCACCTCAACATCAATGCCGAGTTTTTTGGCAACTATAAGAGCATTTACCCCTATAGAGCCTGTTGATCCGAGCAGTATCAATTTACACTAGTCCACGTAGAAGCACTAACATAACAATAGCACCAAAAAGATACCCGTCAATTCTATCTAGTATACCGCCATGTCCAGGGAGAATATCTCCACTGTCTTTCACTCCGGCAGCTCTTTTTAAAGAAGATTCAAACAGATCACCAAAAATAGATGATACAGCTACAAAAAATGAGATAAAAAATGCTACCGTAAAGTCAACTATAGGGAGTCCAAAAAATAGTCCTCCAAGTGTAGCTACAAATACACCACCAACAACACCTTCCATAGTTTTCTTTGGAGATGTTTCACAAAACGGAGTTTTTCCAACACTTTTACCAACTGCATACGCACCTACATCGGTAAGTGAAACAACAGCTAAAAGCCATAAAAGTGAAAGTACTCCATACTCTTCATACATGGTTAAAATAAAGAGCATCCCTGCTGTCGGATAGATAAAAGGAAAAAAATCTTTCCAAGGTAACTCTTTGTTATATGCAACTGCTGAAGCATAAGCTACACCTGCTAAAACAAAAAGATCATCACCGTAAGGGTATATTCCTGCTACTAGCCATATCCCCACAGCATAGATTAAAAGCCCATCTTTTTCTACACCAAAAAGTTTTTCAGCTTCTTGAAATGCAACTATGTACACACCACCAAGTACAAGCCACATTAAAAAGAAATTATCTATAAAACCTATAACTAAAACAACGGCTAAAAGTGCTAAACCAGTGACTATTCGTTCTTTGTGATCTTCAAATATACTTACCATGAAAGTATCCTATAAAAAATATGACTGATTATAACCTATCACAGTTTAAGATCTATTTTAAAATATGAATTTAAGCAAAGGGGATCTATACTGAGGTATATGTGGGACTACTCTTTATAAATGTAAGTCTTCATAGAAAGGGGAGTCTATGCACGTTTTAATAACCGGAGGTGCCGGTTTTATCGGTTCAAGCCTTGCAGCATATCATCTTGAAAAAGGTGATAAAGTGCATGTAGTTGATAATCTTTCTACAGGACAACTTAAAAATATTGCTTCTTTTATGGAAAATCACCATTTTATTTTTAGTCAAGCTGATCTTTTAGAGTGGGATGAGTTAGACAAAGCTGTTAGCTGGGCGGATCGTATTTATCATATGGCAGCAGTTGTCGGTGTATTTAGGGTTTTAAAAGAACCTATTGCAACTTTAGCAACCAATATTGCAGGTTGTGAACGTCTTTTACGTGCTTTACATAAAAGTGCTTGGGATACAAAACTCATTATAGCTTCTACTTCAGAAGTATATGGAAATCGTCCCGATGATATGCCTTTACATGAAGAGATGGAACTGCTTATTAGTCCAGGACATAATACTCGATGGAATTACTCAATCAGCAAAATAGCCGACGAAGCATTTGCACTCTCTTATGCAAGAGAATACAATATGGATATAACAGTTGTACGGTTTTTTAATGTAATAGGTCCTAACCAAACCGGTAAATATGGGATGGTTGTGCCTCGGTTTATCAAACAAGCTCTGAATAACAAACCGCTTACCGTCTATGGTGACGGTACACAAGTACGTGCCTTTATGGATATTCGCGATTGTGTGGAGATGCTCCAAATACTAGCGCAAAATGAAAATTCTAAAGGGGAGATCGTCAACGTAGGTACTCCGCATGAAATTACAATCGGTTCACTTGCAAAAATGGTAAAAAAACTTGCAAAGAGTAACTCGGAAATCATTCACATCTCTTACAATGATGCCTACGGTGTTGAATTTGAGGAAATTTATCATCGTAAACCGGAACTCACAAAGCTACATAAACTTACAAACTATACACCTCGTTGGAGTTTAGAAGAAACAATCGCTTTTCTTATTCAAAAGCAATTAGAAAATAAAAAGGATTAACCATGGCAGCAGTCTCATACTTTGTAGTGAGTCCCAACCTTGTTTTAAGCGTACTAGGCTTACTTCACGGTCCCGATGAAACGGTACCTACACCCGCTGAAAAGTGGGAAGATGCAACTATCAGCGTTGTAATACCCGCTTTAAATGAAGAGAAAAATATTGTTTTATGTTTAAACTCTGTTGCAAAGCAAACTATTAAACCCGATAAGATTATCCTTATTGATGACGGGAGCAAAGACAATACGGTAGCTTATGCAGAAGAATTTTGTAAAGAAAACGGTATGGATATCATTGTCATTAAACGGGACCATCCAATAGGGAAAACACCAACCATAAAACGGCAAGCCAGAGAGTTTCTCTCTGATGTAGAATTTATTTTAGATTCCGATACGGTACTTGAATCTGAAAACTATATAGAAAGAACTGTTCAAGAACTTTATCGTTAAAACAGGATTGGCTCCATATAATGGCAAGAAAAATGAGTAATATTTATAGAGAAGTACTTTATATGTACTTACAAGAATTTATATATCACGGACAAATGGTTTTCTTTGGCTCTATTACAAATCCTGTTGGATGTGCAGTAGCATATCGCCGTCAATATATACAAGAGCTTTTTGATCAGTATGAACCGATCTTTGGTGACGATCTTACAAATTCTGAAGATATCTTTATAGGATTTGCCCTTTTAAAACATGGGTACAGAAATGTTCAACTCACAGATGTATTCGCACATTCACAAGAACCGGAAATTGAAGATATTCCCCACGAGATATATATGTGGTCATCCTCTTTTTTCCAAAGTTGTTATTATTTTGACGATTTAGTTAAGAGTCCACTTAAATCATTTAAAAGTTATCTGCACCATAGAAAAACAGAAAAACTATACGGTGATGATATACGTAAAAGACGTAAAATACAAGAACCATATCGTCAACAGTTCGGTGATGATGTTACAACTCAGTATGGCCGACCTATGGGCTGGGTTGTTTTTGTCTCATTACTTGAAAAAACACTCTTTCCTTCAACACTTTTTGTAATGATAGCACTAGGACTCTGGGAAGTTTTGGGATTAACTTTACTGTTTGAGTCAATTATCTCACTCTCTATTTTAATGTACCTTAACAAAGGCAAAAGATTGCAGTATCTTTTCAAAGGAATTTTAATAACCCCAATCAGGTATGCCACCATTTTGTTTGACTTTGTGACTATGATCATATTTGCCAAAGATATCTGGTTTACAAAAAATAAAGGATGGAGAAAATGAAAACTTTTATCAAATTATCCGGTATACTCATTTTCAGCGCTGTATTATATGGTGCTGTACCACAAAATGGTCTCAAAGCAGAGATGGAAGGTAGATGGAATGATGCCGTTAACATATACGAAAAAATTGTAAAAGAATCACCAAATCGTAGTGATATTTATCTTCGCCTGGCCGATATCTATGCAAGTCAGAACAAGCTTGAAAAAGCTAAACTCTCTTTGAAGAAAGCGATCTCTATCGATCCAAATAATGCATTAATTTATAAAAAACTTTCAGAAGTTTATGCTGTCGAGAACAAATCGGCAGAAGCACTTAAAGCAATCGAATCTGCATTAAAACTAGATCCCAACAATCCAAAGTACCTTATGGCCCATGCCAAAATTGCCAATTGGAATAAAAAATTTGCCGATGCAGTTGAGAGTTTAAAAAAATTCCTGAAAATCAAACCACATAACAAAGAAGCACGTTTAATGCTTTCACGCTCCTATCAATGGCTGGGAGAACCTCAAAAAGCATTGGAATTTTACAAACACTATCTCAAAAACAATCCTAATGATCTTCGTGCAAGACTGGAACTTGTCGATATCCAGGAGCTCTTTGGAGATATAAAAGGTGCAAATAAGACTCTGCAAAAAGGGTATGATTCCCTTGAAAAAACTCCTAAAAAAGCAACTTTGACACAAAAACAGCCAAATGTCGAAGTTCCTGTTTTACTCTATCACTGTATAGGCAGTAAACCCCAAAACGACTACTGGATCGCAACAGATGAGTTTAATGCGCAGATGCAGGCACTTCAAGATAACAACTACACCTCTGTTGTGATGAAAGATATCTACGACTATCAAAATTACGGGGATGAACTTCCTCAAAATCCTGTAGTAATTAGCTTTGATGACGGATGTAAAAATCTTTACACAGATGCTTTTCCTATTCTAAAAAAACACGGGTTTATCGCAGAGGTATATCTCATTGCAGATGCCGTGGGTGATTCTAAAGAGGAGAGAATTGACAACAAACAGGGAACAGATGCAACAAAACTTGGAGAAACAGGTCAAACATCGTTGACAGAGTACTTAGTGTGGCCTGAAATACAAGAGATGTCTGATTATGGCATAGTGTTTGGCTCACATTCAAAATCACACCCCTATATGAGTGAACTCGATGATGCAAACCTCACTTACCAGTTGCTCTATTCAAAGTTGATAGTAAAAGCTAACACGAACCAGGATGTAACATCGTTTGCCTATCCATTCGGTGACGGAGCGGCAAAAAAAGAGATACACTCTATTTTAAGCAAATACGGATATTTAACAGCTGTTGCAGCTGAAGGGGGTGCTTTACAAAGCAGTAATAATGACTTTTTAAATCTACCTCGGATCAGTATATACGGTATACACCCTGCTAATGATCCAAAGAGTAAAGGTGTTTCCGTGATCCCCGATCCGAAACGTCCAGAAGATCTGTTTATGGCAAAACTACATCCCGATGAAGCTGAACGTGCGTTTGAGCGCTGTAACAGATATACAGCTCTGGGGCAATACAATAAAGCACTTGAAGCAATCAACACAGCAGTTGAGCTTAAACCTGAAAATATTCGTTACCTTTTAAAAAGAGTGGAAACAGCAGGTGCAGCAGACAGAGCTGATATCGCTTTAGAGAGTGCCTTACGTCTGCATAAACTTGATCCCGATAACGATGCAACTATACTTGAAATTGCCCAAGCGGCAGTGTGGGCGAACCACTTAGATACTGCTGCAAATTATTACGAGATCTATGAAGGGATACACCCTGAGAACAAAGAAGCAATAATCGAACATGCTCAAGTTGAATCGTGGAGAGGAAATTATACTTATTCACTCGATATACTGGAATCTTATAGAAAAAAATTTGGATCCGATCGGGTTTACTTGCAAACAAAAGCAGATATTTTAGTATGGGCAAACCGTCCGACAAAAGCTTTCCCGATTTTAAATTCTGAACTTAAAAAAGAGCCTAATAGATATAACACTAACTTTACAAACACTGTTGCGTTATATAAAGATGGTCAAATTTTAGAATCGCTTAAAAGTCTTGAAAAAACAGAAACAATTTCGCCTGACTCTAAAGATAGTGAATTTTTAAGAAAATTCATAACTACACCTCTTCGTCACTATGTTAGTGCGGGAGTTACCTACTCTGTCGATACCGATCATATAAGTACCCTCTCGGGTGAATTAGAGGGAAGATACTTTATCACACCGCTTACAAGTGTTTATGCACTTGGACATAGCGATCGGGTCTCTTTACGCAGCAGTTCTCCTGCTATATATACTCAAGACGATGGAACTCTTAGTG
>JARRNV010000077.1:0-10452 GCA_037384685.1 Sulfurimonas sp. | reverse complement strand
TAATTTAAGCAACTCTACTACGGACTATGCTACTTACGCAAGTTCTACTGCCAATAGTAATGCAGGATGGAATCCGATTGGAGATTCAGGCACTAAATTTACAGGAACCTTTGATGGAGTTGGAAATACTATCGGTGACTTGTATATCAATAGACCGACTGAAGATAATATAGGACTTTTTGGGTATACAACCAATAGTTCAGTGATTAAAAATATTGGTTTAGTTGATGCAGATGTGACTGGACATTGGAATGTTGGAGGCTTAGTTGGATATAGTTATGGAAGCATCACTAATGCTTATGCCACAGGAAGTGTAAATGGCGGAGGTTCTAGTGGAGGTGATGTTGGAGGCTTAATAGGAATCAATGCAGGAGGAACCATCAGCAACTCATATGCCACAGGAAGCGTTTTTGGAGCAAGTTGGGATGTTGGTGGTTTAGTTGGCTGGAATAATAATGGAATCATTACAAACTCTTATGCATTAGGAAGTGTTACTGGAACGAATCTTGATATTGGCGGTTTAGTTGGATGGAATCAAGGAACTATTTCCAACTCTTTTTGGGACAAAGAAACTTCAAATCAAGCTACCAGTAATGGAGGAACAGGACTTTCCACTACACAAATGCAACAAATGGCAAGTTTTACAGGGTGGAGCATCGAAGAGGACAGCACCCTCTCAAGTAGTTATAAATACCCAGTATTATCTGTATTTAATGGAGGGGGAAGTAGCACCTGGAAAATCTATAAAGCTCCTGTTGTCGTAACACCAACAAGCACACCAACAAACACACCAACTCAAACTCAAATCAATAAAATCATCACAGCAATAGTCAATAAAAATGTACTTACTAATACAGACTTAAACACTTTAATGAATAGCGGAATAGATATAAGAAGTTTTATTAATCAAGTAAAACTAGCAGGAGGTAATCTAGTAATCATTCCGGGAATTGCACTGAAAGTTTTAAATGGAGGAATCAATCTTCCATACGGAATGGATAGAGAGTTTAGTTTAGATAGTACAAATAATCAAGATGAAAAAGAAGAGGAAAATATTTGATGAAAAGAGTTAACTTAATAACATTATCGCTAATAGCATCAGCAAATTTATACGGTGCACAAACACCAAATATAGGAACTGTTTTAAAAGAGGTTAAACCTCCAAAAGTAGAGAAGAAAAAAGAAGTTTTACCTCCACTTCAAAAAGAGGATAAAGAGTATAAAAAAGTATTAAAAGGTGGGAAAAAAGTATTTATAAGAAAAATTATAATAACAGGAGCCGAGCATCTAAGTAATAAAGAACTTAAAAATATAGTAAAACCATATGAAGAGAAAAAACTTAGCTTTAATGATATGCAAAAGATTGCAAACCTCATATCAAAAGCCTACCGAGATGAAGGTTACTTTGTAGCACGTGCTTATATTCCGATGCAAAATTTACAAGAACAAAACAGAGTTTTAAAAATAGCAGTTATAGAAGGGGAGTATGGAGAGTTTAAACTTGAGAACAGCTCTTTTGTAAAAGACTCTATCTTGCAAGCAAATTTGGATGAGATAAAAAAGAGTAAAGTTGTCTCTACAAAGAGCTTGGAAAGAGGTTTACTAATTATCAATGATACTCCGGGAGTTAGTATCAAAAGTACAAAAATAACTGCAGGTAAAGAAGTAGGTAGAAGTGACTTTATCATAGGCACTAAAGCAGATGATAGAATCAACGGCTATGTAATTGCCGATAACTACGGTTCTCAATATACCGGAAAACATAGAGTTATGGCTGGAGTAGATGTGAACTCCCCTTTTAAAATAGGAGATAAGCTCTCTATCTCTGGACTAAGTTCTCAAGATGCAGGATTGCTAAATGGAAGATTTGCTTATGGCTTTCTTATTCATCCAAATGGACTTCGAGGGGAAGTGAGTTACTCTAAAACAACTTATGAGTTGGGAAGTACTTATAAGGATTTAGATGCTTTAGGATATGCAGATAGTTATGTCGCTAAGATAAGTTACCCGTACATACGTTCAAATAATGAAAACTTAGAAGCCTATTTAACAACATCGTATAATAAAATGAGTGATGAAATTCAAGCAACATCTACTAAAATAAAGAAAAATACTTTAACTGCAAAGGTGGGATTAGAGTATTTAAAATATACAGTTATATATGACAAATACACTCAAATAAAAATCACTCCTTCTTTAACTATTGGAAGATTGAGCTTTGAAAATGATATTGATAAACAAAATGATGAAAATGGAGCCAACACTAACGGTAATTTTTCAAAAGTTAATCTTGATTTAGAGAGTAATATAATATTCAATAAAAAGCTTAGATGGAAAAACACTGTTCAACTTCAATACGCTTTAGGAGATAAGAACTTAGACGGTAGTGAAGATATGAGTATTGGCGGTGTCGGTGGAGTGAAATTTTATCCTGATGCAGAAGAGAGTGCTGAAAACGGTTACATATTTAACACAGAGCTAATATACTCTTTGCCAGGCTATAAAGAGTTTAATTCACAAGTTGGAGTATTTTATGACATAGGTCATGTTTACATGAGTAAGAATACAACCAATGAAGATTCACGAGTACTTCAAGATGTAGGTATTAGCTACTATGCTACATATAAAAGTTTCTTTATGAATGCATATTTAGCATATAGAGTAAATAATGTTCATGTTACCAGTGAAGATGACTATTGCTCAAGATTTATGTTTCAAGGAGGATGGATGTTTTAAAATAATGGCTAATTAAATAAAATTTTATTGATTAACTATTATGACACATTATCTTTTATTATAGGTAGTGATCTTTCTTCAAAATTGGCACAATTTAAAACTACTTAATTATTTTTCAGTAAGTTACTTTTCTTCACACTTTTGCAAGAGTGGAGAGAAGTTTTATAATATTTTGATATTGCTATGTTCATGCTATTTTTATTTTTTAGCATTAGAGTTGAATACTTTATATGGGGAGAAAAAATGAAAAAAGGTATTACGTCAAGTCTTTTAGCATTTGGATTAATTGTTTCTGCAAACTTGGGTGCAGCTGATGATTTAAGTTCAATGTTTAAAGAGGGGAAAGCAAGTGGACAGATTAGAGAGTTTAGTATTTCACGTTCGTATAAGTTCTCAGATCCAACAAAAAACAATTACACAAGAGATGCTAATGCAATTGGTGGGTATCTTAAGTATGAAACAGCAGATTACAAAGGTTTAAGTTTAGGTGCTGCGTTTTATACAACAAACGGTTTTGCTTTAGAGAGCCCAAAAACTGATTACACAAAAGTTGATCCAACACTTCTTGGACCAAATAATGACAGTTACTCAATGCTTGGTGAAGCGTACGTACAGTTTAAGTATGAAAACACTACATTTAAAGGTGGACGTCAAAAGTTAAATACTCCATTAGCTGGAAGTGATGACGCAAGAATGTTACCAAACCTTTTTGAAGCATATTTACTAGTAAATACAGATTTACCGGATACTACATTAGTGGCAGGACATGTAACAAGATTTGCTCAAGGTACGTTCGGTCGTGTATATAATGGTGGTATTTTAGCTGTAACCTCAGGTTATTCAATGGTAGATTCACGCGATCAAGTTGGTAGCTTTGTAAACATGGGTACATACGCTATTGGTCAATCAACAAACGGTGTAAGTGTTGTATCTGCTACTTATACAGGTGTTAAAAATCTTAAAGTTCAATTATGGGATTATTATGCTCATGATATCTTAAATGCAGTTTATGGTGAAGTTAATTATAGTATGCCGTTAGAATCTATGTCTCCGTATGTAGCAGCTCAGTTTATTAAAGAGAATGAAGTTGGTGATAAACTTGCAGGAAATGTAGATGGGTTTTATGCCGGAGCAAAACTCGGTGTGAAAGTTGCAAACTTTAATGTATATGCAGCATATTCAGAAACGAGTAAAAACAGTGCTACAGATGCAGCGTCTGCAAATGCAATTATTACACCATGGGGTGGTATGCCGGCATATACGCAAGGTATGGTAACTCGTCATATGTTCTTAGCGGGAACAAAAGCTTCAAAAGCAGCATTATCGTATGACTGGAAAGAATTTGGTCAAAAATTAACTACAGCAGTGTACTACACAAACTATGATATGGCTGTGAACAATGGTTATACGTATGGTGATGCTTCAGAAGCTGGTTTTGATGTGATATACTATCCTTCAGTTATCAAAAACCTGCAAGTACGTTTAAGAGGAAACTTTACAAACGACTTTAATGTTGCACAAACAACGAAATATACAGCTGAGTGGGATGAGTACAGATTTATCCTAAACTATAACTTCTAAAAGGGGAAAGTATGGAAAAAGATCTTATAGAAAAGATTAAGTCAAATCCGGACTATCAAACATTAGTTAAAAAACGTACATCGTTTGCAATTGTTTTAACAATTATTATGCTTGTTGTATATTTTGCATTTATTTTAACTATTGCATTTGATCCGTCAGTATTGGGAACACCGTTAAGTAGTGATAGTGTTACTACAGTTGGTATTCCAGTTGGAATTGTTGTTATTGTTATAGCATTTATTCTTACAGGTGTTTATACAAAAAGAGCAAACGGCCAAAAAGAGCAAACGGCGAGTTTGATGATCTTGCTAACAAAGTAAAAAACAGCATAAAGGATAACTAATGAGTAGAGCTTTTTTATTTTTAATTTTAGGTTCAATTGCTGTTTTTGCTAGTGGTGCAATTGAGGGTGAAGTTGCAAAACAAGAGATGAATATCTCTGCTATTGTAATGTTCTTAATTTTCGTAAGTGGTACTTTAGGTATTACATACTGGGCTGCTAAGCGTACAAAATCTGCTAAAGATTTCTATACAGCTGGTGGTGGAATTACAGGTTTTCAAAACGGTATGGCAATTGCGGGTGACTATATGTCTGCAGCATCATTCCTTGGTATTTCAGGTCTTGTTTACTTAAAAGGTTACGATGGACTTATCTATTCTATCGGTTTCTTAGTTGGTTGGCCAATCATCCTTTTCTTAATCGCTGAGCCTTTAAGAAATCTTGGTAAGTATACTTTTGCTGACGTTGCATCATACAGACTTCGTCAAACTCCGATCCGTACATTAGCGGCATTTGGTTCTATTGCAACTGTTATTCTTTATCTAATCGCTCAAATGGTTGGTTCTGGAAAGCTTATCCAATTACTTTTCGGTCTTAACTATGAAATTGCAGTTATTCTTGTTGGTGTACTAATGGTTTTATATGTAACTTTCGGTGGTATGCTTGCAACTACATGGGTTCAGATTATTAAAGCATTCTTATTACTTTCTGGTGCTACATTTATGGCTATTGCTGTAATGGCTCACTATGACTTTAATTTTGGTTCACTATTTGCAAAAGCTGTTGAGGTAAAAGGTGAGGCTGTTATGAGCCCAGGTGGACTTGTAAGTGATCCTGTTTCTGCAATCTCTCTAGCAATAGCACTTATGTTTGGTACTGCAGGTTTACCACACATCTTAATGAGATTTTTTACGGTAAGTGATGCAAAAGAAGCACGTAAGTCAGTTTTCTTTGCAACAGGTTTCATCGGGTATTTTTATATCTTAACTTTCATCATTGGTTTTGGTGCGATTGTAATGGTATATCAAAATCCTCAGTATTTAGACCTTGCAAAACAAGCTATTTCAGGTGGTTCTCCAATTCTTGGTGGAAACAATATGGCAGCAATTCACTTATCACACGCAGTTGGTGGTGACTTCTTCTTAGGTTTCATCTCAGCAGTTGCGTTTGCTACAATCCTTGCGGTTGTTTCAGGTTTAACTTTAGCTGGTGCATCGGCAATTTCACACGATCTTTACGCTTCTGTGTTTAAAAAAGGTGAAGTTGATTCTATGCAAGAGATGAGAGTTTCTAAAATGGCTACAGTTGTTCTTGGTATCGTTGCTATTATCATGGGTATCGCGTTTGAGAAACAAAACATCGCATTCGTTGTTGGTTTAGCGTTTGCTATTGCAGCTTCTGCTAACTTCCCGGTTCTTTTCCTTTCAATGTACTGGAAAAAACTTACAACTCGCGGTGCAGTTATCGGTGGAAGTTTAGGACTAGCAACTGCTGTTCTTTTAGTTATTCTTGGTCCTATTGTTTGGGTACAAATTTTAGGAAATGCAGAAGCAATTTTCCCATATAAATATCCGGCACTATTTTCTGTTGTAGTTTCGTTTGTGGGTATCTGGTTCTTCTCAATCACAGATAGTTCAGAAGATGCAAAAAATGAGCAAGAGATGTTCGAAGCTCAATATATTAGAAGCCAAACTGGAATTGGTGCAGAAGGTGCAGTAGAGCATTAAAAATGAGCATACTAGATCAAAGACGTTTAATTGAATCTATTCATCCGTTTGAGTTGTTGAGTCCCCATGAACTCGACAGCTTGATGTCAAAAATAGATATAGCATATTATACAAAAGAGACTTTGCTGATCTCTCCAAGTTTAGAGAGTGTTGCTTTTTATATAATTATAAAAGGGCAGGTCGCCGAGTATATCGATAATGAACTTTACAATGTTTATAGTGCGGGTGATAGTTTTGATGCCGACTCTTTGATCTATCAAAAAACTTCTTCAAAATTTGTGGTCACGGAAGATCTGATCTGTTATGAGATCAAAAAAGATGATTTTCTCGATCTGATGCAAAACAAAAAAATCCAAGGTTACTTCTTACAAGACTTCATTTCACGTCATAAACAATTAAAAGAGTATCATAACAGCAGTGAATTTACACCGTTTTTGGTCTCTAGGGTTTCAGATATATATCTACACGCTCCTTGTATAGTTTCAGCTAAAACTTCTATTTATGACGCACTTCAAAAACAAAAAGAACTAAAATCAAGCATTATTATTGTTGAAGAGATTTCCCGCATTGTTACAGATGCCGATCTAAAAGAAAAAGTACTTCTAGGTGATGCTTCTATTGATGCGCCGATCGAATCAATTGCTACAAGTAAATTGGTTAGTGTAGATACAAGCGATTTTCTTTTTAATGCTCTTTTGGTTATGACACATGAAGAGGTTCGCCGTGTTGTTGTCAAAGAAGATAATAAAGTCATAGGTGTTTTAGAACAACTTGATCTCCTTAGTTTTTTTGCCAACCATTCACATTTGGTTGCCGTGCAAATAGATCGAGCAGAATCGATTGAAGATTTAACTGATATTGGTCAAGATCTTAAAAATCTGATCTTAGCACTTACAACAAAAGGTGTTCGTGTTCGCTACATTACAAAACTTGTGTCTGCGCTTAATGACAAAATATATAAAAAAGTTTTCGATATGTGTGTAGAGCCTGCGTTACACGAAAAATGTGCACTAATTGTGATGGGAAGTGAAGGGCGTAGTGAACAAGGGATTAAAAGTGATCAAGACAACGCGTTGATCATAGATGACAGTATTGATCCTGTGCTTTTTGAAGCACCGATGATGCAGTTTAACAGTTATTTACTAGAGATTGGATTTCCTCCGTGTAAAGGAAATGTAATGGTAAGTAACCCTTTTTGGAGAAGAAGTTTTAGCTCATATAAAGAGCTTATAGATACATGGTCTTCATCGTTAGATGAAAATGCTCTGCAGAACTTGAGTATATTTTTAGATGCAAAATGTGTAACAGGTAAATGTGAGCTTTTAGATCAACTGGGTGATTTTTTAAGTCACCGATTTCAAGCAAGAGATGATCTTCTAGCTCATATGGCAAAATCTGTTTTATATTTTGAAACACCTTTATCTGTTTTTTCTACTTTCGTTGTTGAAAAAAATCGTGCAAATAAACTAGATATTAAAAAAGGTGGTTTATTTGCACTTGTTCATGGTGTGAGATGTTTAGCACTTCAGTATCACATTTCTCAAACAAATACGGTAGAAAGAATAAAACAACTTAACAATAAAGGGATAATAGATAAAAACTTTGCATCGGAACTTATTGAAAGTTTCGATACATTGTCTTCAGTGCGTTTAAAAACTATGCTTAATTCAAAAAATGTAGAAGAGGACAATTTTATTGATCCAAACTCTTTAGAAAAGGTACAAAAAGACCTGCTCAAAGACAGTTTTAAAATAGTTAATAAATTTAAAAAATTTATCTCATTTCAGAGATTTTAAAAGGTTAAACGATAGAGAATTTGAGTTTTTATTTGATGAAAATGAAGATGACAGTATAGTTGTTTTTGACACAGAAACAACAGGGTTAAATCCTAAGGTGGATGAGATCCTTTCAATCGGTGCCGTAAAGATTAAAGACAACAAAATACTCACTTCACAAACATTTGAAGTGTACCTTAAAAATTCTAAAGAGATAGATGCAAGAAGCATAGAGGTACACGGTATTAGACAATGTGATCTTATAGATGCAAAAGAGAGTGAAGAAGCTATAAAAGAGTTTCTCAAATTTATAGGGAGTTCAACATTAGTTGGGTATTATTTAGAGTTTGATGTTGAGATGATAAATAGATACATAAAGCCACTTTTAGGTATAGAATTACCAAATGAGATGGTGGAAGTTTCTGAATTATATTTTGACAAAACAATTACTTTAATACCTCAAGGAAATATTGATTTACGCTTCGATACAATCATGCAAAGCTTTGATTTGCCTAGCATGGGAGCGCACAATGCGGTTAATGACGCTATTATGACCGCAATGATTTATTTAAAATTGACAAATTAATTTAAGGAGAATATTAATGTCAGAGATTCAAGCTAAACCGGTTTTTCAACCAAATAAAGAATTTGCTAAAAGTGCAAGAATTAAAAATATGTGTGAGTACCAAGAGCTTCAAAACGAGGCTATGGAAGATTACGAAGGTTTTTGGGGACGTTATGCAAAAGAAAAATTGGATTGGATCGAACCTTTTAATGAAGTATTAGATGAATCGAATTTCCCATTTGTAAAATGGTTCAACGGCGGAAAGATGAATGTTGCACACCAGTGTATAGATCGTCACTTAGAAGCTCGTAAAAACAAAGCTGCGATCATCTTTGAAGGTGATAGAGGCGATAAGCAAATCATCACTTACCTTGAGCTTTTCTATCAAGTAAACAAGTTTGCTAACCTTTTAAAAGAAGACTTCGGTGTAAAAAAAGGTGATCGTGTTGTTATCTATATGCCAATGATTCCTGAAGCTGCATATGCTATGCTTGCTTGTGCGAGAATCGGTGCAATTCATTCGATCGTTTTCGGTGGTTTCTCTGCTGAGGCTTTACGTGATCGTATCGAAGATGCTGAAGCTAAAGTTGTAATTACAGCTGATGGTGCATTTAGAAAAACAAAACCTTATATGCTGAAACCTGTTGTTGATGCTGCACTTGAAGGGTGTGATGTAGTTGAAAAAGTTTTAGTTGTTGAGAGAAATGATGAAGATGTAGAGTGGGTTGCAGGGCGTGACTACTCATACAATGAACTTATTAAAAACAAATCTTCTGTATGTGAAGCAGAACCTATGGATAGTGAAGATCCATTGTTCTTACTTTATACATCGGGTTCAACAGGGAAACCAAAAGGTGTACAACACAATCAAGCTGGATATATCCTTTGGGCACAGATGACTATGGAGTGGGTATTTGACGTAAAAGAGAACGATACTTACTGGTGTACTGCAGATATCGGTTGGATTACTGGACACACTTACATCGTTTACGGTCCACTTGCAATGGGTGCGACAACTGTAATGTTTGAGGGTGTAATTACATTCCCAGATGCTGGTCGTCCATGGCAAATGGTTGAAGAGTATAAAATTAACCAATTCTATACAGCACCTACAGCTATTCGTGTACTACATAAAACTGGTGAAGATGAGCCTAAAAAATACGATATTTCATCTCTTAAAGTTCTTGGAACTGTTGGTGAGCCAATCGATCCACCGGCATGGAAATGGTACTATGAGGAAGTTGGTCAATCTAAGTGTGCGATCGTAGATACTTACTGGCAAACAGAAACTGGTGGACACATCGTTTCTCCACTTCCTGGTGCAACTCCTATCAAACCTGCTTGTGCTACATTACCACTTCCAGGGATTATGGGTGAGATCTTAGATCCTGAGACTGGTAAAAAAGTTGGCGTGAACGAAAAAGGTTATATGTGTGTAACGAAACCTTGGCCATCTATGATCCGTGGTGTATGGGGTGATCCTGAAAGATTTATCAAGTCATACTTCGGTGATGTTAAAAAAGATGACAAAGCTGTTTACTTTACAGGTGACGGTGCGATCTACGATGAAGACGGTTACATTACGATCACAGGTCGTACAGATGACGTTATCAACGTAAGTGGTCACAGAATGGGTACTGCCGAAGTTGAAGCTGCGATCAAAAAACACTGGAACGTTGCAGAGGTTGCTGTTGTTGGTAAACCGCATGAGATCAAAGGTGAAGGAATTTTTGCTTACGTAGTTCTCAAATCTGATAACGGTGTAGCTGATGAAGTTGAAGAGATGAA
>JARRNV010000076.1:0-4700 GCA_037384685.1 Sulfurimonas sp. | reverse complement strand
TGCTGTTGGAGCTTCAAAACCAGGAATTACCCCGATTAAGTTTGCAATACCTACAAATAAACCGATAGTATCTACTAAAGGAAGGTAGCGAGAAGCGTTCTCTTTTCCCATAACATCCGTTCCCATTTTAAGAACACCGCCAATGTATGCTTCCATAATGTTTTGAGTACCTTTTGGTACAAGTTGTAAGTTTGACATTGCAACTTTAGCTAAAACAATTGCGATAACAGCTGATAAAAGCATATGAGCAGTATACACTACCAGTTTGTAAGTCTCTGGATCTGCGTGATGTGAGACACCAAATATAGAACCTATGAACGTAAATAATTCAGGCATAGAAAACTCCATAATTCAAAATAATTGTGCGATTTTACTCAAAGTTGGATTAAATTATTATAAGTTTGGTACAATTTTTAGAATATTTTTTAATCAAAAGGAAAAAACAATGAAATTTTTGAGTTCAGTCACCCTAATAACTTTAAGCACCTTAACACTTTACGCAAGTGATACAAGTACTTTAACAGATGTAATGAAAAAAGGTCAAGCCAGTACAAAACTTTTAATGCAAACTCTTGGAAAAAACATGAAAATGCATATGAAACAAGGCGGTCCTATGGAAGCACTCGATTTTTGTTCACAAGAAGCGTACAACTTAACTGAAAGAGTAAACAAAAAACTTCCAAAAGGTGTAAGTGTAAAAAGAGTTTCACTTTTAACAAGAAATCCAGTAAATACACCAAGTGATGACGAGGCGTTAGTTCTTAAACATCTTCAACAACTACAAAATAGTAAAAAACCTCTTCCTAAACAGATAGTTGAAAAAGTTGATGCAAACACTTACAAATTTTATAAACCTTTAATTATTGATAAAGCGGTGTGTTTAGCATGTCACGGAGATGTAAAAAACGAAAAACTTAAAGCTGAAATTTTAAATAGATATCCTGAGGATAAAGCGATGGGTTATAAAATGGGAGATATTAGAGGCGCTGTAGTTACAACGGTAAAAGAATAATTTTAGAGTATGCTATTTTGCATACTCTACAGCCCTACTTTCGCGAATAACATTTACCTTAATTTCACCAGGATACTGTACCCTCTCTTCAATTTCACCAGCTATTTCTTGGGCCATTAAAATAGATTCATCATCATTTACTAAAGTAGCATTTACAATAACTCTAACTTCACGTCCTGCGTTGATTGCATACGCCTGTTTTACACCGGTATGAGCCGATGCAATATCTTCGATCTCAGTTACACGTTTTAAGAAGCTCTCAAGCACTTCACGACGTGCTCCAGGGCGCGCAGCTGAAAGAGCATCTGCCGCACACACTGCTCCACATTCGATCGACCTAATCTCCTCTTGATCATGGTGTGCATATATAGCGTTGATCACAACTTCATCTTCATTATATCTTCGACAAACTTCAGCACCTAAATCAACATGGTTTCCATCATGTTCATGTGTTAATGCTTTTCCAATATCGTGCAGTAATCCAGCACGTTTAGCCATTTGTGGATCACCACCCATTTCAGCAGCCATTACTCCAGCTAAATTTGCAACTTCCAGTGTATGTGCCAAAGCATTTTGACCATAAGAAGCTCTATAACGAAGGCGTCCTATAAGTTTCATCATATCCGGATGCATGACACCGATATCTAGCTCAGCAACTATCTCTTCACCTTCAGTTAAAATTCTTTCTTCAAATTCATCTGAAACTTTCCCAAATATCTCTTCTATGCGCGCTGGTTGAATACGTCCATCCTCGATCAAAAGTTGTAACGTTTTTGTCGCAATTGCACGGCGGTAAAGATTAAAACTACTTACAAGGATCGCATTTGGTGTATCATCTATAATAATGTCTACACCCAAAAGTGTTTCAAGGGCTTTAATATTACGGCCCTCTTTCCCAATTATACGCCCTTTTAATTCATCACTTTCCAAATGCACTAAGTTAGTTAAGCGTTCAGAAGCAAACTCCCCTGCAAAACGGCTTGTTGCCTGCGCTAAAATATAGTTTGCTTTTCTTTTCGCTTCTTCTCTGGCTTTATTTTCGTACTTTCTAACTATATGAGACATCTCTCCACGAGCTCTATCTTCCACATTTTCAAGTAATACTTTTTTTGCTTCTGCTTGTGTCATTCCGGCTGAATGTTCAATAACACGAACAGCTTCATCTATCTTTTGTTCATATTTCTTTTTTAATGAAATTAAAGATTTTTCATTTCTCTCTAAATTTACTTTTTGTGCTTTTATATGTCTTGTTTCATTTTGAAGTTTTTGTTCTTCAACTTTTTTATAGTGTTTAAAATCACTTTCAAGTTTTCTAAGATTTTCTTCTCTTTGAGCAAAGTCTGCACGTGCTCTATCTTTAGCACTATCAAACTCTTTTTTCGCATCAAGCTCAATCTCACGTGCTTTCAATCTTGCACGCTCTAAGAGAGTTTGTGCTTCGTTTTCTATCGCATTTGCTTTTGCTTGCGCTTGCTGCGTATAAACTTCGAAATTTGCACTAGTAAGTTTTTTAGAGATGAAAAATCCGATAACTCCACTAACGATGGCTGTTCCGCCACCGAGGATTATCTCGTTTAACATCTAAATTTCCCTTTTTAATTACTATGTGTCTTTCTGTGTATCTCTTTCTGCGGTGCGATCAACACATCTGCTGCAATATCATGAGCATCGCATATATGTTGTTTTGTATAACACAATTCAGGTTGTACAAATATAGTAAACGGTTTTTTTCTTAGTTTGGCAAAAAACCGATCATACATACCCTTGCCGAAACCAACCCTTTTTAAATTTCCGTCAACACCTACACTAGGCACTATAGCAATATCAATTTGTTTTATATCTCTTAATGTATTGCCAGCTTCAAAAATTCCAAATTTTTTCTTCTTAAGCGGCAATCTCAATGGTACCATCTTAAAACTTTCGCCTTCCATAAATGGTACAAAAACATCTAATTTTCTCCTCATCTTTTTAATACTTTTTGTGATATCTGCTTCAAAAGGTAACGGAGTGTATACTAAAACTTTTTTATGTTTGTATTTTTTTAATACCTTTAAAAGTCTTTTTTGCACAAGCATATCGCGATAACGCTTATTATGTGAATATCCATTTTGGATTTTTTGTAATGAATTTTTTCTAAATATTTCTTTTGTAAGAGTCATATAAAATCTTTATGGTTATAATTTCGCTTATTTTACAAGATAGAGGCAAAAACTTATGTTAAAAAAATCTTTTATTTCATTATCTATAATTGCTAGTTTATTTTTTAGTGCGTGTTCAAACAATGAAAAAGATGCAAATGCATTACTCTCAACAAATGAATTTGTTTTAAAGGAGTTATCTGGTTATGAGTATGTTATTCAAAAAGGAACTGAAGGTTTTCTTTTAAAAACCAAACAAAATCAAATAGTTATTTTAGATATCTTTGCAACTTGGTGTCCTCCATGTCAAGCTGAAGCTTCACACTTAACAAAACTTCAAGAAAAATACAAAGACAACTTAACTGTTATCGGAATTTCCGTAGAAGACGACATAAATAGTACGAAACTTCAAGCTTTTAGAAATGAATATGATGCACATTATCCACTTGCAAACTCTAGTGAAAACCGTCGTATTATTAATGCCGTAGCAAATAATTTAAATATTGGAAGAAACTTCGGTATACCTCTTATGGCAATGTATAAAAACGGGAAACTGGTAAATTACTACCAAGGTGCTACCGAAGAAGAGTTTATAGAAAGTGATATCAAAAAAGCTTTAGGACAGCAGTAGATGCTAAGTTTTATTAAAAAATCTTTAGGAAAAACAGCAGAGGCGATCAAGTCTGTTGCTCCTAAAAAGAAGATATCTTTTACAAAAGATGAAATTGAAGATATTTTACTCGAAGCTGATGTTGAATATGACCTTGTAGAGATCATCATAAACGAAATCTATCAAGAGAAAGTTACACGTGAAATACTACGCTCAAAACTTTTGGCAACACTTGCGTATACCGAATATAAAGAACCGGAGTTCTCACCTCCGTTTGTTGAATTGATTGTAGGTGTAAACGGTGCCGGAAAAACGACAACTATTTCAAAATTAGCACAGCATTATAAAAATGCAGGGAAAAAAGTGATCCTTGGAGCAGGCGATACTTTCCGTGCTGCTGCAATTGAACAACTTACACTGTGGGCAAAAAAACTAGACATTCCAATTATCTCTTCACAACAAGGGCATGATCCTTCTGCTGTTGCGTATGACACTATCGACTCTGCCAAATCAAAAGGGTATGATAATGTGATCATCGATACAGCTGGACGTCTTCACACGCAAACAAATCTTGCTAATGAACTTAAAAAGATCAATAGAATTTGTGACAAAGCCCATAGTGGTGCACCACATAGAACGATTCTTATTATTGACGGGACACAAGGAAACTCTGCAATCTCTCAAGCAAAAGCATTTAACGAGATGATTGGAGTTGACGGTATCATCATTACTAAACTTGATGGTACGGCAAAAGGTGGTAGTGTATTTTCTATCGCTTATGCACTTGAACTCCCTATTCTTTACGTAGGGACAGGTGAACAACCTGATGATCTTACTCCATTTAACAAGTATGAATTTGTAGATTCATTACTTGATGCTATCTTTACAGAAGAGGAATAATTATAAAGAATATGACATTTTGTCATATTTCTCTTCTACC
>JARRNV010000075.1:0-4756 GCA_037384685.1 Sulfurimonas sp. | reverse complement strand
TTTTTATTCGGTAAGTTTGTTATGGGGTTAAAATATGCTTCTTTAATTAACTCCTCTTTACGCTTTTTTGTACTACTCATACGTGCACGTAAACGTATAATATAATAGAGTAAAATTATAATTAAACCAACACAAACATACGCCAAATAACCATTAATGCTAAAATTTTCCATAACATCCTACTTTATATTTATAGCTTTAAACCATTGTAACATAATTTATTTTAATTTATCAAAATTTTTTCATACACAAATATCTATATTTATCATAACTAATTGGCTATAATACACCAAAAAAATAAAGGTATTTTATGTCAAAATTTTTAACTTTTGAGTGTGATCTTGATAACTTTATAAAAAATTTAAAAGAGCACCTTGATAATAATAACAAACAAATAGAATCTCTCTTACAACAAGAGGAAAAAACTTATAAAAATTTTGTAAAACCGTTAGAGATGATAGATGAAAGACTCGGACATTTTTTCACCCCTCTTTCACACCTAAACAGTGTAAAAAACTCAGAAAAAACACAAGAGATCTACACTAAAGCGATCCCTATTTTAACTGAGTACTCAACAAAACTTTCACAAAACATAGATATCTATCTAGCATATAAAGAGATACAAAAAAATGAAAAAGATCAACTCAACTATGAACAAAAACGAGTTTTAAAGTTAAATATTCAACACTTTGAACTCAGTGGTGCACATTTGGATGAAAAAACAAAAACACGCCTGCAAGAGATCAATATACGCAAAAGTGAACTCTCTAATGATTTTTCACAAAACGTTTTAGATGCTACAAATGCCTATTCTTATATCATTGAAGATGAAGCAGACATAGAGGGGATTCCCAAAAGTGATCTTCAAAACGCAAAATTTGAAGAAGATGGTAAAACAAAATACAAATTTACTCTGCAAATGCCCTCTTACATTGCATATATGACTTATGGAAAGAACAGAGAAGTAAGAGAAAAACTATATAAAGCTTATGTCTCTCGTGCACCGCAAAATGCAGCTATTATAGATGAACTATTAGCTTTACGTCAAGAGATGAGTGAACTACTTGGTTTTAAAAATTATGCCGAGTATTCACTAGCAACTAAAATGGCACCAAGTAATGAAAAAGTGATCGAGTTTTTAGAATCTCTTTTAAGCAAGTCACAACATCAAGCACATCAAGAGTTAGATGTACTACAAAAAAGTGCACCCCATCAATTAGAGAGCTTTGATACAGCGTATTATTCTGAAATACTTAAAAAAGCTCACTATGAGATAGATGAAGAGGAGTATCGTCCATATTTTGAACAAAAAAGTGTTGTAAACGGAATGATGCAGTTTCTTGAAAAACTTTTTTCGATCAAATTTAAATTGCAAGATGAAACTCTTTGGGATGAAAAGGCGTATGCGTATAATATTTACGAAAACGAAAAACTCAAAGCAAAAATATATTTCGATCTAGAGGCAAGAGACTCTAAACGGGGTGGTGCTTGGATGAATAACTGGCAAACTCACTGCAAGGATGAAGATGGAAATAAGCAATTAGCATCTGCATTTATAGTATGTAACTTTCCAACATCAAGTGAAAATTCTCCATCGCTTTTAAGACACGATGATGTAGTTACCCTTTTTCATGAGATGGGACATGGAATTCATCACCTTTTATCTAATGTAAATGAATGTGAAGTAAGTGGTGTTAACGGTGTTGAATGGGATGCTGTAGAGTTCCCGTCACAATTTTTAGAAAATTTTGCGTATGAGCCTCATGTTTTAAAAATGTTTGCAAAACATTATGAAACAGGTGAAATACTCAGTGATGAAATGATCGATAAACTGGTTCGTGCAAAAAACTTCCTTTCGGCTATGGGAATGTTGCGTCAACTCGAATTTTCACTCTTTGATTTTGAACTCCATACAAAGCTTTTTAATGGGGAAGAGGTACAAAACTTACTCGATTCAATCAGAGACAAAACAGCACTTATAAAAGCTCCGTCTTATAACAAATTTCAAAATGGATTTTCACACATTTTTGCAGGTGGATATGCTGCAGGATATTATAGTTATAAATGGGCAGAAGTTCTGAGTGCCGATGCCTTTTATGCAGTAGTTGACGAAGGTATTTTTGATTCATCCACAGCGCTAAAATATCGTGATATTGTTTTACATGGAGGTGGATCAAAATCTATGCAAGAGCTTTTTATAGAATTAATGTCAAGAGAAGCAAATACAGATCAGCTTCTGCGTTTAAATGGTATTAATACTTGAAAATAATTTTTTTCTTATTCTCTGTATATGTACTTATTTTTGGAGGTGACAGTGTGAAAGTGGCGACATATAATGTTGAAAATCTTTTCGATCTCAAAAAAAGCGGTCACGAATATCAAGAGTATATACCTTATTCGAAATCAAACTGGGATGATAAGAACTATAAAACTAAACTAAAAAATCTCTCTAAAGTTATTCGAGATATTGATGCAGATGTTATCGCCCTGCAAGAGATCGAATCTAAACAAGCCTTAGATGATCTAAAATATCAGCTAAAACGTGATGGCTTGTATTACCGATATGCAAAAATCGCAGATGCTAAAAATACAACCATTAAAGTAGCACTACTCTCTAAAATCCCTTTTGTGTATACAAAAGAGTTGGTTGTCGGTTACTCTTATGCCTTTAGAAATATTCTAGAAGTCAAATTAAAAGTAGGTAATGAAGATCTTTATATCTTTGTGAATCACTGGAAGTCAAAAGCGGGTCCTGAGAGTATGCGAATAGCCTATGCAAAAGCTCTTAAACAAAGAGTAGAGGAATTGGGCAATAAAAATATTATTGCTTTGGGTGATTTTAACTCCCACTATGAAGAGTATAAAATTTTCAAACGTAAAAGAAAACTGAACGATACTGATGGTATTACAGGGATTAATCATATTTTAGGAACTATTAACTACCAAACAAATAGTTCTTCAGTTAAAAATATAAAACAAAATGAGTTTTACAATCTCTGGTATGATATAGAAGAGAATGAGCGTTACAGCTATATTTATAAAGGGAAAAAAGAAGCACTCGATAATATACTAATCTCTTCTGCCCTTTTAGATCATAAAGGGTTAGACTATCAAGCAAGTTCTCTAGAGAATTTTTCTCCGGCATATCTCTTTAAAGGGAAAAATATTTATCGATGGCAAATGAGTCGCGGAAAAGTAAGACGTCATAAAACAAAAGGGTTTTCCGATCACTTAGCTGTTATTGCTAAATTTACTCTAGACACCAATTAATTGGTGTTTGACCACTTGCAACTAAATAAGCATTACTTTTAGAAAAAGGTTTTGACCCAAAAAATCCTCTGTAAGATGATAATGGTGAAGGATGTGGAGCTTTTAAAATTAGATGTTTGTTTTTATCTATCAATTTCTCTTTCATCTGTGCAGGTCTTCCCCACAATATAAACACAACATGTTCCTTATTTTCACTAATTGCTTTGATCGTAGCATCGGTAAAGTGTTCCCAACCAAGTCCTTGATGTGAAGCTGCATTTGCTGCTCGTACAGTGAGTACCGCGTTGAGTAAAAAGACACCCTGCTTTGCCCAAGAAGTAAGTTCACTTATTGTTGGATAAGAACATCCTATATCATCACTTAACTCTTTAAAGATATTCACTAAAGATGGAGGATGTTTTACACCGTTTAAAACGGAAAAAGCAAGTCCATGAGCTTGATTTGGACCATGATACGGGTCTTGTCCGAGAATAACAACTTTAACATCTTTAAAGTCTGTTGTGTTGTATGCATTAAAAATATCTTGTTCTTTTGGATAAATAGTGTGCCGTAGCTTATCTTGAAGAAGGGTACGTTTTAGCTCTTTTAAATAAGGTTTTGAAAGCTCATGAGCTAAAACATCTCTCCAGCTTTGATTTGTTATCTTTGCGTCTAATGACATTGATTATAATCTTTGAGGCATCTCATCTTTAAATGCAACTTCCTCTGCCCGCTTTAGCAGATCAAGTGCACCGTTTTTAATCATAAGCTCTGCCATCTCTGTACCCATACCGGTACTCTGCGAAATTGATTTTGTTATTGTTTCTTGCATAATATTTGTACCATCCGGAAAACCAATCATTGTGCGAAGTGTAATATTATCACCGTCAACTACAGCGTTACAAGCAACCGGTGCTGAACATCCAGCTCCGATTTTAGAAATAAACTCTCGCTCAATTTGTGTACATCTAAAAGTGTTTTCATCTTTTAAAAACTCAGCGATCTCACGTACTTTTTCATGGTTAGCTACAATCTCTATTCCTAGTGCTGCTTGTCCCATTGGAGGGATCATCATATCAAGTGATAGTTTTTCAACATATGGAATATCTTTTAATAGATCAAGTCTGTTTAAACCAATAAATGCCAAGATAATAGCATCGTATTGTCCCTCTGCAAGTTTTCTTAGACGTGTATTGACATTTCCACGCAGATCTTTTACTTTTAAATCCGGTCTTTTTGCGAGTAATTGCATGCGACGGCGTAAACTTGTAGTACCTACTACAGCACCTTTGGGTAACTCGTCTAAAGAACTGTATGTGTGAGATAAAAACACATCACTTTGGTCTTGACGCTCAGTCACTGCTGTAAGCTCTAGACCTTCTGGAATATAAGTCGGAACATCTTTTAAACTATGTACAGCCATATGAGCATTGCCTGCTAACATCTGGTCTTCAAGCTCTTTTGTAAAGTGCCCTTTTCCACCAATGAGTGCTAAAGGTTTATCGAG
>JARRNV010000074.1:0-8184 GCA_037384685.1 Sulfurimonas sp. | reverse complement strand
ACACTCACTATAAAAAACTCAATTACTATATAGTAAACTATATAGTAATCTATATCGGGAATAGGAAATAAAAATATATTTCCCAAAAGTGACATAAATAAAAAATAGCCTATGTAAGATAATAGTATGTAAGATACTTTTATACATTGACTACATGAAAAGTTAAGATATATTTTTGGCATTACTGTTTTATATAAAATATAAAAAAATGTGATCGAACTAAAAAGTATATAACCGTAATTTGCTTCAAAGATCAATAAACAAAATGATACAAAAACTAAATTTTTAAAATTCTGCTCTTCTAGTGCTCTTAAAAATAAAACAAATAAGACAGCAAACATAGGAGGTAAAAAGGGATATATTGTAGCTATAGAACTATATACAACATACCCCACCAGATAGAAGAGTGTTGTTAAAGGTTTTTGATAAGTGATACTTCGTTGCATATCGGAAAATGTTTACACTTAATACAATCAGCCCAGATTTTATGTTCCGGGAGGGTCTCTTTTGGAATTTCAACAAAGCCCAATCTTTCAAAAAAAGATTGTTTATATGTCAAACTAAGTACTTTTTGCAAACCTAAAGATTTTGCTTCGTCTAAAAGTTTTTTTATAAGGTTTTCCCCTACTTTTTGCCCACGGTATCCATCTTTAACTATAAGTGAACGGATCTCTGCAAGATACGAAGTGTGTATATGCAAAGCACTAAAGCCTACAAGTTCCCCTTCATAAAATGCGAGTGTATATGATCTAATATTTGTTGCGATCTCATCTTCGCTTCTATCTAAAATAACACCACTCTCAACTTCAGGTTTTACCAACTCTCTCATTTGTATAATGTCAGCCAGAGTTGCTTTTCTAAACTCAACTGTCATCTGAATTCTCATTTAAAATTTTATATACCAGATCTACAATCTTGTTTATTCCACGTTTTTTAGAACTTGAAACCATTAGAGCATTCGGGAACTCGCGTCGAAGTGCATTTTGCTCTTTTTGGTTTAATTTGTCAATTTTAGTAAAAATTTGAATAATATATTGATCTTCACTAACATTTGAAAAAAGGAAATTGCTTACATCTGTATCTATATCTAAATGTGGGTGTCTAGAATCAATTAAATGTATAAAAACTTTGATGTTTTTACGTTGTGAAATATAATCTGTTAAATTCTTTTCCCAATCACTTTTCATTGATTTTGATACTTTTGCATACCCAAATCCCGGAAGATCGACAAATTTAGCTATAGTTTTTTCATTTGCATCCCTATCCATAAACGTTACGTCAAAATAGTTAATTAGTTTTGTTTTTCCCGGCGTAGCAGAAACTTTTGCTAAACCTTTGTGGTTTGTAAGAGCATTTAGCAGTGAACTTTTCCCTACATTACTTCTGGCCATAAAAACCACTTCATTTTGTTCATCTGAAGGGGGTGCTTGGTCTACAGTTGGTGCTGATGTAATAAATTTTGCATCTACGATATCTATCACTTTTGCTCATCCTCTTTAAATTCAAAAATCATAATAACAGGATCTTTTTCAGCCCCTTTTGCATAAGCT
This sequence comes from Sulfurimonas sp., assembly GCA_037384685.1. Lineage (GTDB taxonomy): Bacteria > Campylobacterota > Campylobacteria > Campylobacterales > Sulfurimonadaceae > Sulfurimonas. Next base: position 6,634 of record JARRNV010000074.1, on the reverse strand, counting down.
TTGTTTTCTAAAATTTTCAGTATAACTTCATCGCCTTGGATCTCTTTTTTATCCCCATCTTGTTTTAAATGTACATTTTTGTAAAAGTTATACTCTTTTTTATTTGGAAAATAGACTGCTTTTTGTGCTACACCTTCATAAAATGCATTATCTTCAGTTTTTACTTTAAAAGAAACATCTCCTTCTGCAATAAATTTAGTTGGAGATTTGTCTGCATCAATATATACAGTAACTTTTGAGGCATTTAATTCATCTGTTCCTTTTTTAATTTTCACATCCCCTTCAAAGACAGATAATCCTGCTTTTTCATCTGCAAAAAAACTTTGCGCCTTGATTTCCAGTTCATCAGAGAATAAAAATGTTTGTAAAAGTATTAACAAAAAAAGTATTGTTTTCATTTGGCCTCTTTTATATAGTATTTAGCATTAATATTTTTAGAGTGTATTTTACCAGTTAAATTATTATGATCAATATATCTACCTCGTAAAATATTGTTTCCTTGAGATAAAGTATAGTCAGTATCTGTTACAAATAGTCCTTTATCTTTATAGTAAAAAGCTTTTTGCGTCTCATAACTAAGCCCGTCATCACGCACAAGTGTTACATTCCCGTCTAAATCGAGTTTATTGTTTTTATATACGCCATAGTCAGCTTTTAGATTAGATACATGTGTTTTTGACTTATCGGTGTGATCAATATTGTCCACGGTATATCTATCTGTGTAACGAAACGCTTCGCTGCCGAGCATATATGTTTTTAAACCTGCGGGATCAAGCTATAAAAACTGCTCTTTTTGATCGTTTTGTTCAATAATCATATCGATCATCTCTCTAACGGCTCCATCCCCACCTTTACGTGAAAGGGTAACATCAACCAAGTCTTGTATATCTTTTGTCGCATCATTTGGTGTAAAACTTCTACCAACAAACTGTAGCATCTCATAATCATTAAAATCATCACCTATAGCAGCAATTTCAAAAGGTTTTACCCCTATTTTTTCTGCAAGTTCTTTAAGTAGTGTTACTTTATCTTTAACTCCCTGAAAAAGATGCTGGATCCCAAGCTCCTGCCCTCTTTTTTCAACAATTGTAGAGTTTCTTCCGGTAATAATAGCTACCTCACCACCCATTTTGATCCATGATGTGATCGCCAGTCCATCTTTTACATTGAAGTGCTTACTTTCAATGCCGTCACTTGAATAGATAATCTTACCGTCCGTTAAACAGCCATCAACATCGAGAACTAAAAGTTTGATCATAGTACATCTTTTGTACTTGGAATGCCAACTCTTTCATTTGTTGCAGTTGCACGTCTTATTGCTACTGCAACAGATTTAAAAGCTGCTTCTATAATATGGTGCTTATTTTTACCACGTTGTTGAATAATATGTGCACTTACTTTTGCATTTAAAATAAATGCTCTAAAAAACTCTTCTACAAGTTCAGTGTCAAACTGCCCTACTTTACCCACTACATCAAGCTCGTAGACTAAAAAAGGACGATTACTAAGATCTAAATCACACGATACACACGCTTCATCCATTACGATATTTGCACTTCCAAAACGCTCCATGTTCTTTACGGGGTATATCGCTTCTGCAAGTAAACTTCCAAGAACGATTCCTACATCTTCAACGCTATGGTGATCGTCAATGTGGGTATCCCCTTTACAACTAACTTCGAGATCTATTAAAGAGTGTTTTGAAAAGCTCTCAAGCATATGATCTAAAAATCCAACACCTGTATCTATTGTACTATTCCCAGTACCGTTTAGATCTAACGATACCGTTATATCTGTTTCTTTTGTTGTTCTAGTTTTTGTAATCATTTAGTCCTCTCTTAAAATAAATGCGTGTTTAAATTTTCCAAGAGCTTTATAGTCTCTTGCTTCCTGTTCGCTTTTAAAGCCGCTAAGTACTACTTTAAACATACGTCCGTTTTGTGTGTCTACATCTTTGATGAGTGTATGGTATCCATCAGTATTATCATACTTTTCTTGTGTTTTTAAAGCACCTTCAATTTTTGAAAAAGAGCCAATTTGCAGTGAAAAACTATCCATATCGATCATTTTTGGCGAATTTTTCAACTCAACAGCCAGCTCTTTTTTTGTTGTAGGTGTTCTTTTTGTCCCCTTACCTGCAAAGCCTAAAACTTCAAGTTTAACAGGAGCAGTTCCCGTTCCTATCATGTTTATTTTATTTGCGGCAGCTTTTGATAAGTCAATAATTCTGGTACTAACAAAAGGTCCTCGATCGTTGATTCTTACAACTGTAGACTTTCCGTTACGTCTGTTTGTTACTTTTACTATGGTATTCATAGGCAGTGTTTTATGAGCAGCTGTCATATCCCACATATTGTATCTCTCACCATTGGATGTTAATTTACCGTGAAAATCGGGTCCGTACCAACTTGCAGTACCGCTAAAGTTATCTCCTACACTCACTACACTAGGATAATACTTTTTACCTCTAACAACATATGGACGCATTGTGGGATGTGAGTAAGTTTTACTGCTAGGTCTTGAACTGTAACTGCTGCTACTTGATGAGTAATGGTGTACAGGTGTAAAGTTTGTTGCTCTGTATGCACCCTTGCCTCTCGTACTACATCCGGAAAAAACAATAATAGCCGATAAAAAAAGATAGATATATTTTTTATTCATACAGCTTCAACCTATCACCAATTCGAATAAGTGAACCATGTAAGTTGTTTTGAGAGCGAATATTTTGAATACTGATTTTATGTGCTTTTGAGATCGACTCTAGAGAGTCTCCCTTTTTTACAATATAGTAGTGTTTAGAGTTTATTTTTTGTTTTGAACTTCTTTTTGGTATAGGGATTATAAGCTTTTGTCTAAGGCTTAATCGTGTTGTTTTGAGGTTGTTAAAGTCTTTAATAACTTTGTATGACACTCCATATTTTTTCCCTATGTATGAAAGGTTGTCCCCTTTTGTAACTACATGCACCTTATAGATGTTTTTAATAGGTTCAGAACGATACTTTTGTCTAAATTCAGAAAGTTTAATATAAGGAATATAAACTTCATAATTTTTTGCATATGGTGGAACAAAATCGTATTTCAAGTGTCTGTTTAACTTCTTTAACTCAGTTAAACGTATCCCTAAAAGTTTGGAAATTCTTTGTAAAGACTCTCCGCTTGAGAGTTTAATAGTTGCTAGAGAATAAGCGGTTGCACGGTTTAAAAGGTACTCATATTCACTTTTTAACATATAGTGTTCATCACTACCAATGAGTGAAAGTGCTACAATTTTTCTAATATAATAGCGACTCTCTTTAGGAATATATTTTTTATGCTCATCCAGTAAAACACGTATATCGTCCGTTCCCGCTTTTTTGATCGCTCTGCTTAGTCTTCCGCCACCACAATTGTACGCTATAGCTGCTAAGTACCACTTACCAAAACGCTTATGGAGTGAAGAGAGATACTTTGCTGCTGCCTCAGTTGACTTAATAGGATCGCGTCTTTCATCTGTATACTCATCAATATGTAAGTGGTAGTGTTTTGCAGTTCTTGGCATAAACTGCCATAAACCAGCTGCTCTTTTGTTGGAGTATGCTCTTGTTTTAAAATTTGACTCTGCCATTGCAAGATACAAAAACTCTTGAGGTACGTCATGTTGAGAGAGTGCATTTTTGATCGCAGGTATAAACAGGTATGCATCTTCCATTGCTCTAAAAAAGTGTTTATCTTTAGTAAGCGTTTTTTGTTTCATCTCATTCATGATCGGATCATAAAGAAATGAAGGATCAATATCAAATGACGTAAGAACTTTTAATTCTTTGTCATAATTAGAATCATACGTTAAATTTGCATATAAAAATAATGGTAATAATAAAAAGAAAAAATATCTGATCATAAACAACTTTTGGGATTTAATTTTTCTTATTTTATCCAAAAGTTGTTAAAAATATACATAATTAGTGTGTATTTAGTGTGCACAAGTGTATAATATTATTAAATATGAAAGAGTTTTTGGGCATTTTCGGTAGTAATTTTTTCTACTTCCTTTAGGTCTTTTTCTAAGAGTTCTGACATTTTTTGAGCTACAAACTGAGTATATAAAGGTTCATTTCTTTGACCTCTATGTGGTGTTGGCGTAAGATATGGACCATCTGTTTCGATCACGAGTTTATCTTCTGGAATCTTTGGAAGTACATTTACAAGTTTTTTGGCATTTTTAAATGTTAAAACTCCCCCTATCCCAAAGTAGAACCCTTCATTTGCCAAAACTAAAAGCTGTTCATCTGCATTGAAACAGTGAAGAACCCCGCCAACGTCACCAGCATTGTTTTCCAAAAGAATTGTTTTAGAGTCATTTGAAGCATCGCGAATATGCACGATCAAAGGCTTTTTATACTCACGTGCTAATTTGATCTGTGCTGTAAAAACCTCTTTTTGTTTCGCTTTTTGGGCAGCTTTTTCTTCATCGCTTCCCTCTAAACGGAAATAATCAAGCCCACACTCTCCAACTGCTACACATTTTTCATGTGTAAGGTATGTGTGAAATATATCTTCACTATAATTATCCATATCGTAAGGGTGCACACCAACAGCAAAATACACATCTTCATACTTCTGCGCAATATTTATAGCTTTATCGAGTGTTTGTGGATCTGCACCGGGGATAATAAAACGCTTTACACCACCCTCTCTTGCTCGATCGAGTACATCTTCCAAGTCTTCGTTGTATCTGTCATCGTCTAGATGTATATGTGTATCTATGATCATCTATTTCCTTCTAAGAGTTCACGAGCAAACTTTTTCGCCTCGTCTGAGATAACATCACCACTTATAATTCTGGCGATCTCATCAACTTTTTCATTAAAATTTAACTCTTTTGTTTTTGAAATTTTACCATCTTTATAGACCAAAAAGTGTTGATCACCCATAGAAGTAAGCTGTGGTTGGTGAGAAATGACAAATATTTGGAAGTTTTTAGTAAGTTTTTTAAGCACTTTTGCAACACTCATAGACTCTTCCCCACTTAGGTTTGCATCGATCTCATCGAGCATCAACACTCCGCCTATGTTTTGCAAACTTTCAGACTTAAGCGCTAAAACCGCTAAACGTAATCTATTGAACTCCCCTGTAGAGATTTTAGAGAGATCAGTGGAATTTAGCTCTATATTTACTATATCTTGCCCATACTGTGTCAGCTTATCTTGTGAGAGTATCACTTTTGCATTTCTTAGGTAAAGCTGTTCAAGATAACTATTTAACTCTTTTTCAAAGTTTTTAACAGCCTTTGCACGAAGATCTGTCAAACTCTGTGCAAGTGTATGGATCTCTTTGTGAAGTGTCTCATATCTTGTTTCTAAGTCCCCTTTTTGTACCTCTATATTTTCATACTTTTCAAGCTCTTGTAGTTTTTGCTCCTTATACTCCAAAGCTTCTTCGATCGAACCGTATCTGCGTTTAAGCTCTCCTAGTTCCTCTATGCGGTTTAGAACCTCCTCTACATCTACCTCTTCAAGAGCGCTAAATCTCTCTTCTGCACTCTCTAAAGCACTCTCCAAAACAGATCGTAATTCATTCATAGCATCGTCAAAAAAAGAGCTCTCAACATCTAAAGTATCAAGAGCCAAAGAGACATGATGTTCAAAGTTAAATATCTCATTTGCACCACCGATCATCTCCAGTGCTTTTTCTTTGCGTGAAAGTTCTTTTTTGATCTCCAAAAGCTCCTCATCCTCGCCTGTTTTGGGACTGATAGAGTTTATCTTCTCGATCTCAAACTTTGCAAACTCTTTGAGCTCTACTATACGTCTCTCTTCATCCTCTATAACCTCTAACTCTTTTTTTACTTGGTTATAGTCTTTAAATGTATCTTGATAGCGTGACTTTAGATCGAGTGCCTTTTTCCCTATCTTGTGATCGAGTATAGATAATAGCCCCTCATTTTCAAAGTCCCGAAAATCTCGTAGGCTTAAGTGTTTTAGGTATTTGCAGGTAAGTGTGTTTATAGATTTTTTAGAGATGCTTTGGTTGTTTATAAAGTAGCGGGATTTCTCTTTTTTGATGTGTTTAAAAACATTGATCTCATCGTTTTCAAGACCTGTTTCTTCCTCGTCTATATCCCAAGTAACGCTACTCTCACAAATGCTGGCATCACAAGAACTAAGCCCAAGCGATGAAAGGATCGAGTCCATAAGTATGGACTTCCCACTCCCACTAGGACCGGAAAAAACAACCAAACCATGTTGTAAATTAAGCTCAGCCTCGTTAAAACTCAAGTAATCTTTTAAGTAAAATCTTTCAATCATGCGAACACCCTCACATCTTATTTTTGAAAATATTAGCCTGTTTTTAAATAGGAACATAAAAATATAGCAAATTGACATATTTTTATATGCAAATTCTTTTTTCAAATATACTTCACCTAATTTAATAGTACTACACTTTAAATGATAGGATATTAAGTAATTTTATAGCTAACTTGTATATAATTTAGTACTAATAAATTGTTAGAAGGCAAAAGATGATTACTGGCAGTTGCCTATGTGGCGCAATCAAATACGAAATTACTAACCCGCTCAAGTTTGCACGCAACTGCCATTGTTCTATGTGTAGAAAGGCAACAGGTGCTGCCTTCGCCACATGGGCATATGTTGAA
>JARRNV010000073.1:0-4789 GCA_037384685.1 Sulfurimonas sp. | reverse complement strand
CTTTCAGAGGTGAAGGTATAGAAGATGTGCATGGTCATGGAAAAGGGAATCTAATTGCTGTAGTAAATCTTCAATATCCAAATAAATTAAGTGATGAACAGCTAGAATTACTAAATAAGCTTCAAGAATCTTTCGGAGTTGAGTCAAAACCTCATGAAGGTGTGTTAGACTCTGTTATAGATAAAATGAAAAGCTGGTTCAAATAAGGAAAGTTAAGTGAATATAGATCATCTCAAACGTAAACTTGCTTCTTTAGCTCTTTCTATGTTTAGAAAGGACTTCTTTGGAATCTATCACGGTTCACTCTCAGCAAAAACAGAGTCTGGCCGTTTTATGATCAACACAAAAGAGGCTGTGTTTGATGATCTTGATGAAAGCTCACTTATTGAACTTTACTTTAAAAAAGATTATAGATGGCATCAAGCAAGTATAGATGCAGATATCCATCACAATATATACTCAAAAATTTCAGATGCCAAATTTATCTGTTTTTCAATGCCACAGTTTACCACTGCATATTCACTCTACCATAATGTAATCTCTCCAAAGGATTATTTTGGACATAAAGTACTTGGTGATATAGAGATTTACGATCCAAAGCAGTTTGATGATTGGTACGATCGTGCAAGAACAGAGATCCCTTACTACTTACAAACTAATAAAACAAATATCATGGTAATTCGTGGATATGGAGTCTATGCTTATAATAGAGATATTCATGAGATGGCAAAAAAACTTGCCATCTTGGAAAAAAGTTGTAGATTGTTGATGTTAGATACCAACAATGTTGTTGATGTAGAAATTAACTAAAGATTTGTAATCGCCTCATAAGCTACGTCAAACATCTTATCACACTCCTCTTTGGTTAAAATATATGGTGGCATAAAATAAACTATATGTCCAAGTGGACGAAGTAAAACTCCGTTTTTGAGTCCATGCTCATATACTTTAAGCCCTATTCTTTCTTGTGCCGTATAGCCTTTTAGCTCAATTGCACACACCATCCCTCTTTGTCTTATACTTGCTACATTTTGTAATGATTGAAACTCATCTAAACGTTGTGACATTTGTTGTGCCAAAATTTTGTTTTTTTCAATAATATTTTCATTTTCAAATATATCAAGCGTTGCATTTGCTGCAGCACAAGCCAAAGCATTTCCCGTATACGAGTGTGAATGTAAAAATGCTTTATACTCATTGTAATCACAGTAAAACTTCATATATATCTCATCAGATGTAAGTACAACTGAAAGCGGTAAGTACCCACCTGTCAACCCTTTTGAAAGTACAATAAAATCAGGCGATATTCCTGCAACTTCACAAGCAAACATCTCACCTGTTCTACCAAATCCCACCATCACTTCATCGGCGATTAGGTGAACATCGTAACGATCACAAATATCTCGAACAAGCACTAAAAATTCAGGATGGTACATATGCATATACCCTGCCCCTTGTATAAGCGGTTCTAAAATAATTGCGCTAATTTCATCTGCTCTTTGTTTACAAAGCTCTTCAAATTCAATTGCCGCTTCACGAGCAGCTTCGATCGACATATCTTTTGGAACAGGGGTTTGCACAGACTGAATTAAAAGTGGTTTATAAGTATCTTTATACAGCTCCACATCACCGACACTCAGTGCACCTATTGTTTCTCCATGATAGGAGTTTGTGAGTGATACAAAAAGTGGTTTATTCTTTCCGTCATTCAAATTTGCATGGTAACTCATTTTTAATGCTACTTCAACGGCAGATGATCCATTGTCTGCATAAAAACATTTATCTAAACCTTTTGGAGTAAGTTCTACAAGCCTTTCTGAAAGCCTTACTACAGGTTCATGTGTAAAACCTGCAATAATCACATGCTCTAAAGTATCTAATTGCTCTTTAATTTTGTCGTTTATATATTTATTTGTATGACCAAATATATTTACCCACCAAGAACTTACTGCATCTATATATTTGTTTCCTTCAAAATCTTCGAGGTAAACTCCATAAGCTTTTTTAATTGGTGTTAAAGGGAGAACCTCATGATCTTTCATCTGTGTACATGGGTGCCACAATACCTTTAAATCTCTATTTTTTAATTCTTCGTTTTTCATATAGCCTCTTTCATAATTTATAAATTTTTTCATATAAGCACAACAAGATTATATCTTTGTATTGTGTCTTTATCAAGTTTAAAGCTCAAATTACATAAAATATCGCAAACTACGCAAGAGGATATTTTTTTATATGATTACATGGATGCAAAGACATAAAAAATGGCTAATTATTACAATCTGGGTATCAACAATAGCATTTGTTGGAGCCGGTTTCGTTGGTTGGGGTCAATATAGTTACGGAGATAAAGCAGGAGCAGTTGCAAAAGTAGGTGATGTTGAGATCTCAAGAGGTGAATTACAAAAATCTTATTCTAATTTATATCAACAGTATGCTCAAATGTTTCAAGGTAACTTTGATGAAGAGAAAGCAAAACAATTTGGACTGCAAAAACAAGCGATGCAACAACTTATACAACAGGCACTTTTAATTAATCTTGCACAATCATATAATTTAAGTATTAGCGATCAAGAGCTGTACGACCAACTCAAACAAGATAAAAACTTCTTTAAAAACGGTGTATTTGACAAAGAGGTTTATAAGCAAGTTCTATCACAAAGTAGACTCAGCATTACAGAGTATGAAAAAGATTTAAAAAAACAACTTCTTATCCAAAAAACTCTAGGTCTGCTTCAAGTAGTACCAAGTGAGAATGAAACTAAAATTCTAAGCACGCTTTTGGGTATTTCAGATAAAATCGAATATAAAGTTTTATCACCGGAAGATATTACAATCGATGTAAAAGATGCTGATCTAAAAGCTTTCTGGCAAACTATGCAAAACAACTTTATGAATCAAGAGAGTTATACAGTCAACTTTATTAAACAAGAACCAGTAACAAAAGAGTATAAAGAAGCAGAACTAGCAGAGTATTATGAAAAAAACAAAAACCACTTTAAAGATAAAGATGGAAAAATTCTTGAACTCAATGCTTCAAAAAAGAGTATTATTGCAGAACTCAACGATGAAGCTACACACAAAGAAGCATTACGTACTTTTATTGACCTTAAAAATGGAAAAATTGACAAAGCCTCTTTAACTCCTGCAACTATTTCAAACAGCAAAAACCCATTTAATGCAGAAGTGATTGAAAAACTTTCTTCTACTCCTATGACAAAACCTTTTGTAAAACCTGTAAAAGTTGAAGGGTTTTACTATAGCTTTGAACTTGTAAAAGTAAATCCGGCTACACCAAAGAGTTTCGAAGAGGCTAAATCGTATGTACTCCCTTACTATGTGGATCAAAAGAAAAAAGAGAAAATCTTAGAACTTGCTAACAATTCTATTGCAGTATTTAAAGGGAAAACATCTGAGTTTTTAACCATAGACTCTAAAGTACAACTTGATTCATTAACTGCCGGTGAAAATATAGATTTTTTACAAAAACTTTTTATGTCCGATAAAAAACGAAATTTTATAACTTTACAAAGTGGAAAAATTGTTCTTTACAACATTTTGGAACAAAAGTTGCTTGAAAAACCAAATAATGATCAAGCTAATGTAGTTGCGAGATTAAAAACTAGTATCTTTGGTGAGGGGATGATGAAAACCTTACAAAACAGATACAAAACTGAGATATTTATGCAAGGACTCTAAATTGAGTAGAAGTGTTTTAGCCATCGACATTGGCTCGACAAAAATTTGTGCTATAACTGCAGATATAGCAAATGACAACTCTATAACTATCACAGGTGCAGGGACTACAAAAGCTCAAGGCTTAAAAAAAGGTAGTATTGTAAATATAGAACTGGCAGCAAGAAGCATTAAAACAGCAGTTGAAGATGCTAAACGTGTATCTGGTTCAACTGCTACAAGTGCTATTGTTTCTATCTCTGGAGCATATACAAAAAGTTTAAACTCTAACGGTATTGTAAACATTCAATCTAAAGAGATTAGCTTTGATGAGATCAAACGTGTTATGCATACATCTCTTTACAATGCGAATATTCCTAACGAATACGAAGTGCTTCATGCACTCCCTTATAACTTTAAAGTTGATGATCAAGATTTTATAGAAGATCCGTTAGGGATGAATGCTTCTCGCCTAGAGGTTGAAACACACATTATCACTACACAAAAATCAAATCTTAATAACCTCAAAAAAGCTGTTCGCGGTGCCGGTGTTGAAGTTGAAAATATTGTGCTGAATTCTTATGCTTCTGCAATTGCTGTTTTAAATGAAGATGAAAAAGAGCTTGGTGCAGCAGTTATAGATATGGGAGCTGAAACAAGCGATATTGCGATCTACACAGGTAATGCTATACGTTACAATGAATATCTTGGTGTTGGTTCTAAGCACGTTACAAGCGACCTTTCAATGGCACTTCATACACCGCTTAATGCAGCAGATAAAGTAAAGCTTGATTTTGGTTCACTGCTTACTCCTAGCAATGATTTGATAGAATTGCCGATAATAGGTGATGAACATACTACGCATGAGGTTTCTTTAGAAGTGGTACACAATGTAATATTTGCAAGAGTTGAAGAGACGTTGATGATTCTTGCTCAATTTATTGAGAACTCACGCCTTAAAGATCAAATTGGTGCCGGTGTAGTACTTACAGGTGGTTTTTCAAAAATGGAAGGGGTTCGCGAATTAGCAATTGCTACTTTTGGTTCTGTTCCTGTACGTTTGGCAAAACCTACAGATATGGATGGTCTTTTTGATGGACTAATTGAACCGGAG
>JARRNV010000072.1:0-4805 GCA_037384685.1 Sulfurimonas sp. | reverse complement strand
AAAAAAAGCTCAGGAGTTATGGAGCTGGATTACTTAATCTCTAACATCTCATTTACAAGTAACTACACGCTAAACATCGAAAAAAACTCAGCTGATCTTACAGGGTGGATGAGTGTGAAAAACAACTCAGGCAAAAGTTTCAAAGATGCTTCACTCTCTTTTTTAGCAGGGGATGTAAACTTTGCAAACAAACCAACGCCAAGAGCTTACAAAGCTATGGCTATGATGGCTGAGAGCGATGCAGTAGCTGTGCAGGAACAATCATTTTCAGGCTACCACCACTACAAACTCCCTTTTAAAGTTGATCTCAGTGATCATCAAACTACGCAAGTGAAGTTTCTGTCTTTAGAGGGTGTAAAGGTCAAGCGCTCATACATTGCCAACTTGCAAAACCCACTTTATTTTCGTGGCGAACAGCAAAGCAGCGTCACGCAACAGATCTCTTTTAAAGCAGCTAAGCAACCACTTCCAAGCGGTACTATGAGAGTTTATGGAAAACTTGACGGAGAGAGTGTACTTTTAGGCGAGAGCCAAATAAACCACACACCAAAAAATGCCCAAGTTGATCTAAACATCGGTAAAGCGTTTGATCTCAAAGTGACACAAACACTTCTGCAAAGAGATGAGCAAAAACACTCCTTGTATGCAAAACTTCTCTACACGCTCAAAAACAGTTCCAAAGAGAAAAAAACGTTCACTCTTCAAGTACCTTTTGAAAAATCAAACACCTCTAAAGTAACTTCTCAAGAGAAATACAGCTACACTAAGGGAAATTTAGTCACATTTATTATAGAATTAAAACCTAACACTACAAAACAGTTTAAAGTAGAATTTCAAAGAAAGCGATAAACACTAACTATATGGCAAAATATATAATTTTAGACACAGAAACAACAGGAACAGATGAGCTAGACAGAGTTATACAACTAGGGTATATGGTACTCGGAGGCAAAGAGCTGGAGGTGCATAACGAGTTCTGCTCTTGCGATACAGAGATCAAGTACCCTGCTATGGAAGTTCACGGCATTACACCTGAGATGATCGAGGGCAAACCTGCATGTACTGAACTACCATCATACAAAAGACTTCTTGAGCTCAATACTCCGGACAACTACATGATCATCCACAACGCTCCATTTGATATAGGGATGTTAAAAAAAGAAGGCTTTGATCTACAAATGCAGTTGATCGACACGCTTCGTGTTGCAAAACACATCTTTGATGATGAAGAGGCACACCGCCTGCAATACTTCCGCTACAAAATGGGTCTGTATAAACAAGAGAAACAAGAAGCAGATGCGCTGGGTATTGAAGTAAAAGCACACGATGCGATCGGTGATGTACTTGTTCTTAAACTCTTTTTGACAGAGCTGAGAAAAGCTGTGCAGGAAAAATTTCCAAATGAAAATCCGGTTGAGAAGATGGTAGCTTTAACAAAAGAACCTATTTTAGTGAAAACTTTCCGTTTTGGAAAATACAGAGGCAAAACACTTCAAGAGGTAGCAAGTCAAGACGCTGCGTATCTTCGCTGGATGCTTACAGGTATGGAAAACCTCGATGAAGATATGAAATACTCTATAAACTACTACTTAGGAAACTAAGAATTGTTACGTAACTTTTTACTCTCAGTTGGATTTATTGCACTCTTTTTTCATGGATGCGGATCAACTACACCTGCACCGAAAGTTGTGCAAAAACCTCTAGAGCAAAATGTTACGAAACCCACAACTCCATCACTTACGGTAAATGCACCCCAGGGTGCTACAATCAAGATCTTAAATATAAAACCGAAATATTATGACGGTATAGAGCTTGAAGATGATAACTACCTGATCGAAGTGAGTAAGCAGGGTTACCAAACATACAAAACATGGATCGAAGTAAATAAACCAACCACTTATGATGTCGTACTTAAAAAACTGATCGATATACCAACTTTTATTTGGAGTTACAGCGATGAGCAATTCTATACTCTATATGATCAAAAAACCGATCTGATCTGGGCACTGCCGAGTGAGTATGTTGACTATGTAAAACAGAATGAACCACAAGAGTTTCTTCCTAAGACCATAGGGGCAACTTCGAGAAAATGGCCGATAATATCAAGAACAAAGTTCAATACGATCATTTACAGCGGAAATAAGAACCTTACCCGTTATTTTCGCTCTAAACGAGACTCTTACAAAGAGTATTTTACCTCTTTGGACAAACTCGCAATTAATGGAGTCAAAAGCAGTTGGAGAGTTCCCAAAAAAGAGGAAATTTATAAAAGTAATCCATTTGAGCCCTACCAAAAATACTTCCAACTGATCTGGAACAAGGGAAACCTTGTAAAGATGAATGTTCCGGTTGTATATACCCAGACAAATAAAAAAGGGCACATATATACCTCAGCTCTTGGATACAAAAGAAAAAACAAGCTTTATAACGGTGCTAAAAGCAGTTACATACAAAATCTAAGCTACTCAAACAATGTTGCTCTTGTAACTCCTGTACGAGGAAAAAACTCCCAAATAGATGCAATAGTTTACGATCAAGATCTTAGTGTGAGTGAGAAATTTTCTGCCTTGCATGAGCTTTTACACTCTTCGAAAAAAGCGATCAAAGTACTCTTAGGTGATCCAAAACTTTCTAAACTTTACTACGATAAAAAAGCAAAAAGATTACGCGGAATCCTCTCCTCTACAACGAATGATTTTCATACACGTTTTTCTGTAAAAACAGATCCAAAAAACTATGAAGAGCTAAAAGAAAAAATACTGGATAACAGAGTTGTGCCTGTTGTAAGGGTAGAGTTAAAAAACGGTGAACTTCATTACAGATACCTTACGTTAAAACTAAACAAAGTAAAAAAGATCGAAGAATACAAAGAGGCTAAACGCTCAAAAAACATTAACTTTTACAGAGAGTTTATACGTCTGTATCCAAAAACAAAAGAGGCAAAAAACCTCCAAAAACTGATCGATCAAGAGTATAAGAGCAAATACAGTTCGTTATAAATAGAACACCAAAAAAAGTACGAGTGCTATTAAAGCACTAATGAGAGCATACGGAAGCTGTGTTTTTACATGTTCAACCACTTCACATCCACTTGCCAATGAAGAGATGATCGTAGTATCTGAGATCGGAGAGCAGTGATCACCGAAAACGCCTCCGCTTATAACCGCACCTATAACTAAAGCAACATCCCCATCGAGTGCTACCGCCATCGGTACTGCAATTGGGATCATGATCGAAAATGTCCCCCAGCTTGTTCCAGTTGAAAAAGCGATAATCCCACTTAATATAAAGATCATCGCTGCTAAAAGATGGATGTTAATATTTTCACTTGCAAACGAAGCGAGGTATATTCCTGTTTTGAGCTCACTTGTCACCTCCCCTATTGCAAAAGCAAACAAAAGGATCATAGCGATTGGAAAAAGTTTTTTTCCACCGATAAACGAGGCTTTAAAGTAGTTTTTTGTACTCATTTTTTTACCCATTACATACAAAATAAACATAAACAACATAGTTGTTAATGTTGTGTAAAAGATAGAACTCGAGCCACTCCCTTTAAGTATATTTCCATCACCTGTTATGGCTAAAAAGACAAAAACAGAGATCACTAAAAATAGGATCGGTAAAAGCATCTGCATTAACGAGCTATCTTTTCTGCTAAGGTTGATCGATTTGGACTTGTATAGCGTTGCATTTTGCATACTAGGTGTGTACAAACCAAACCAAATAACTACAAATGTGACGATCAGCGCACTTATAGAGTAAAAGTTAAATACCACTGCATTTATGAGTAAGGAAACGCTATCCCCTTGAATAATTCCGGCATCGATCTGCGTAATGATCAAACCTAAAAGTAAAGCTCCCCAACCATTAAAAAGAATGAGTGAACTTATAGGTGCAGAGGTAGAGTCACATACATACGCAAGTTTTGCACGGTTGACCCCTTCTCTGTCGCATAACGGCTTTCCAACGGCACCAGCGATGAGTGAAGTGATCGAAGACTCTATAAAGATCACAACACCTATAATATAACTAATCATAAGCGCTGATCGAGGTGAGTTTACAATGGAGCGTTTTTGTGTCATATACGCTACAAAAGAGTTTATAGCCCCAGAACGCTCTAACACTTCCATGATGCTTCCAACCAAAATGGCAAACCCTAAAGTTTTTAAGATCCAGCCCTTTGAGAGTAAAGTTACAAAAAGAGAGAGTACACCTTCAAGAGCTGTAAAAAAAGAGAAGTTATGCAGTATTAATACACCTAAAAATATAGCGCCAAAAAGTGAAAGCAATACATTTCGTGTGTAAAGAGCTAAAAATATTGCCAGTATTGGGGGAATAATGGATAAAAATGTAGGTTCTATCGGGGTAGCCTTAAAACTCTATCTCAAAGAGCATAATTCCACTTCTACCGAATGTTTCTTTATAGTCTACACACTCTTTTTGCTCAACAAAACTAAACCCTAGTTTTTTGTAAAACATCTCTATTTCACGAGAGCCTATCTCTATAATCGACTGTGCTTTTCTATAACCGCGAAGTCTTGCTGTGAGTAGTGACTTTTTCATGAGAGCTTTTAAAACACCCACATCTACGAAATTATCAGACTCTTCCATAAAATCAAACATAAGTGTACTTTTTCTGATCTCAAAAGTACAGTCGTAAAACGCTTCTAAAACACCACTTGAATCTTCACAGCACCCTATCTCTTTTAAAGCTTTTTCAAAAGTTTCTTGGTTAGAAATTCGAGGTTCGTAGCTACATAGTGTTCCTACGTCTTGCCCATTTATCTGAGCTATTAAAAAGTTTT
>JARRNV010000071.1:0-6619 GCA_037384685.1 Sulfurimonas sp. | reverse complement strand
CTGAAGCAGGGCATGGAGATACTGATATCATCCAAAGAACTGTTAACTTCTTATTATTTGCTTCGCTAAAACTTCAAGATCAGATTCACACTGAGCCATAATACTGTCATTTAAGATCTTATTCTCTTTTTTCGATGTAGCAGCTAACTCTTCAGCGAACTTTTCAGCTTCTGAAATTTTAGCTAATGCCTCTTTTTTAAGTTCGACAGATTCTTTGAGTTTCTCTTGAACCTTATTCAACTCATCTGCAATCGTACCACTTCTTGATGCGAAGTAGTTTTTTGCAGGCTCAGCCACAAGATACCAAATAAGCCCAGCAAATAATAAGAAGTTAACAGTTCTTTGGATGATATCAGTATCTCCATGCCCTGCTTCAGATGCGAACGCCATAGATGATACCATTAGTAATAACACTAAAATTCTACTCATTTCACACCCTTATATCTGACTAACTTTAGCTGTAATAGCTTCTTTAAACATTGGAACTTGAGCTATAAGCTCTTTTGTCAACTCTTCTTTAGATTTAGCTAGGGACTGTTTGAACTCTGTATAATCTACTGCCAGTTCAGCACGCTTTGCCTCTAACTTATTCTCTGCCAACTCTTTTGCATCTGCAATAACTTTTTCTCTTAGGGCCGCAGCTTCTAGTTTAGCATTCATAACGATTGATTGTGCTTTTGCTTGTAACTCAGCGATCTCAGTATCATTTGAACCTACTTTATCAAGGTCTTTTTTGATATCTTCATCACGTTTGTTCATAAAGCTAAACAATGGATTATAAAGCCAACTATTCAGAACGGCTATAAGTGAAACAAATACAACAAACGTAGCCAAAAGTAATATTGGATTTATATCTAACATAGCACCTCCTAAAAGTTGCGTGATTATACTATTATTAAATTGAAAAGATAGTTAAATTAGAGGAAAATTTTTATTTTTTTGAAGGTTTTATGCTAAATGTGATAAAAATTCGCTTATCTCATCTTCCGATGAAAACTCGATGGTTAGCTTGTTTCCAGAGGTTTTGTAGTTAAACTCTAAAGTATCCAATTTTTCTTGTAAATCGGAAAAATCGTATGATATTTTGTTGCTTTTTACAGGTGATTTCTCTACAATTTGCTTTCTATCCTTAATCATAGCTTCTACTTCACGAACTGTTAATTTTTGCCCGATAATTGAATTAACCATAACCTCTTGTTGTTTTTCATCAAGCCCGACTAATACTTTTGCATGACCAGCTGTAATAGTTTTTTCAACTAAAGCTTTTTGTGTTTTTTTAGATAACTGCAACAATCTTATAGTATTTGTAATGTGTGTTCTGCTTTTGTGAATCATTGTAGAGAGCTCTTCATGCGTTAAATCATGTAGTTTAATCAATTCTCCATACGATTCTGCCAACTCAACAGAGTTTAACTCTTCACGCTGAATATTTTCAATAAGTGCGAGCTTGCGCATCTTTTGATCGTCAGAGTTAAGAACAATTGCTCTAATTTGTTTAAGTTTAGCCAGTTTAGATGCACGGAAACGTCTTTCACCGGCAATTAAAACATAACCGTCAATATCTTCTTTTACAACAACCGGTTGGAGTAACCCATCATTTTTAATAGATTCTGAGAGTTCAGAAAGTGCACTTTCATCAAAATGTTTTCTAGGCTGAAAAGGGTTTGGACGTATATCTTTTAAAGGGATCTCTAATATATGATCTTTTTGAGAGCCTTCGTTATCGTAAGCCTCATCAATTTCTCCTAAAAGAGCATCTAATCCACGACCAAGTTTTTGACTTTTCACTTTACTCACCTCTACTCAATAATTGCTTGCGCTAAGTTCTGATATGCAATTGAGCCTATCGATTTTACATCATATAAAATTGCAGGTTTTCCAAACGACGGAGATTCTGCCAGTTTAACATTTCTTGGAACTACAATATATTTACTATCTTTATCTGTAAAAAGCTTCCCTTTAAAATGTTGTTTCAGATCTGCAAAAACCTGCTTTGAAAGATTATTCTGCGATGAATACATTGTTGGTATAAAACCTCTTATATTCAGTTTTGGATTGATCGATTTTCTTACAAGCTTAATAGTATTTAGTAGTTGTGCTAAACCTTCTAGTGCAAAAAATTCACACTGTATAGGAATTATTACAGAATTTGAAGCTGAAAGTGCATTGATTGTCATTGGTCCAAGTGCCGGAGGCGAATCAATAATAATATAATCATAATCTTTGATGATCGTAGCTATCGCTTTTTTTAGTAAGAGTTCACGCCCTTTAGCTTTATCTGCATCGTAGTATTCTTTTTCTATACCTACTAAACCAATGTTTGAAGGTGCTAAGTGTAGAGTTGGTAGATCTGATTTTAAAATAATGTCTTTAAGTTTTTTTGCACCAATAAGGACATGGTAAATATTAAATTCATAGTCATTTCTGTGAAACCCTAAAGATGTTGTGGCATTTGCTTGAGGATCAGAATCGATTAACAATACTTTTTTCTCAGCAACAGCTAGTGAAGCTGCAAGATTAACTGCAGTTGTAGTTTTACCAACTCCACCCTTCTGATTTGCAATTACGATTACTTCGCTCATCTTAAACTGTATATCCTCTCGCCATCGATATTTAAACTGCCATCTTCTTCGAGTTTGGCTTTGCTTAAAGAAACCTTTTGATTTTTTATGTGTACAAAAAGTTTATAATTGTTATGAAATTCTAACTTATATTTTCTAAAAACTTTCTTCCATAATGGATTTTTTTCAACTTTTTTCAAATAATTCTCTATTAATTGTTTTTTATCTAGCTCTATATCGATTTTTTCAAACCCTTTAGGAGCTTTAACTAAATTAATACCAACGCCGCATATGAGAGTAGTTCCAACTATAGTTGTTATCATACCACCAATTTTCTTATCTTTAATATAAAAATCATTTGGCCACTTTAAAAAAACACTCGATCCAAATTCCGATAATGTTTCTTTTAACAAATATGCAAAATATATAGAAGCAGATTCAAGTTTTAAATCTTGGGGAAGTTTATCTAGTGAAACAGCAAACGATAGAAAAAGGTTGCCATCCATTCCACTCCATGAATTATCTCTACTGCCTATTCCATTTGTTTGTATCTCGGCAGATACTGCAAGAGGTAGTTCTAATTGTGTAGTTTGAAGTATATCTTTTAAATAAAGTTGTGTTGACTCGACTTCATCAAGATAAAGTATCTTCAACACCTATCCTTTTACCATTCAAATACCCAATTACATTCATCTCTTTCTTCGATTCAGGCTGTACGTTAAAAATCTCTAAAGAGCCTTTGTTACATCCAACAATTATACTCTCTTTTTTAACCTCTAAAATTTTTCCTGCTTCATTTTTTGAATCTTTCTCTACTAAAGCGATCTTCTTTAGTTTTAAACCGCTTGGTAAATAAATTCCCGGCCATGGAGTAAATGCTCTGTATTTATTGTAAAGTGTATTTGCATCTTCAAAAATAACTTCTCCATCTGCTTTTGTAATCTTAGTACAATGTGTCGCTTTTGCTTCATCTTGTTTTTCAGGAGTATATGAGTCGTAGTTCTTTAAAACATCAACTGTCAGTTCTGAAGCAACATGAGTCAATCTTTCAAATAAAGTTGCTACCATCTCATCGTTGCCAACTTCGATCTCAGAAATCTTGATAATATCTCCGGTATCTAGTCCCTCATCCATAAGCATTGCAGTAACACCCGTTTTCATATCGCCATTTAAAAGTGTTTGCTGAATTGGGCTAGCACCTCTGTACTGAGGTAAAATAGATGCATGAAGGTTGATACACGGTGCATGTTGTAAGATCGCTTTTGGAAGTATCTGACCATAAGCTGCAACAACTATATAATCGCATGAAATTTTCAAAAGCTCTGCAACAGTTTGCTCGTCGCGTAATCTATTGGGCTGGTATACTTCGATCCCGTTTTCTACCGCCGTTATTTTTACAGGCGGAAGCGTTAACACTTTTTTTCTACCAACTGGTTTATCCGGTTGTGTGTAAACTGCCACCACATTGATCGCATCATCGCTAATGAGCTGTTTTAAGATCTCATCTGCATACGATGGAGTCCCCATAAAAATAACATTCATTATACTTCCTTTGTAAAGAGTGTACCGCCAATATGTTCTTTATTGATCATAAAACTTTTTACGTCGTCTAAATCAAACCCGCTTGCCAAAAACATTTTTAGATTATTTTCTAAAAGATACTCTGCTGCTTTTAATTTTGTAACAATTCCACCTGTTGCAAAAATATTATTCGGCGTTACATCTTTTTGCAGTTCATCTTTAGCTATCTCTTGCACTACTTTTAATCTCACCGCATCATCATGTCGTCTTGGATCTTTATCGTAATATGCATCTATATCTGAAAGGATAATGAGCATTTCTGAAGCAGTATGTTTTGTTATATATGCTGAGAGTTGATCATTGTCACCTACAACTAGTTCTTCTACAGCAGTTGCATCGTTTTCATTTACAATTGGAATCACTCCATTTGCAAGAAGTGTATCTACTGTATTTTTTACTTTTTGGATCTCATCTGCACGTCCCAAATTTGCTGCCGTGACTAAAACTTGTGCAGTTATAATATTATATTTGTCGAATTTATGTGCATATTTTTGCATTAAAACTGGTTGGCCTATAGCTGCAAGTGCTTGTTTATTTGCTACAACGCTCCGATCAAGTTGTAGTTTTGTATACCCACCGGCAACTGCGCCTGAAGAAACAAGTATCACTTCGTTCTCTTTTTTTAGTTCTGCTAAAAATGCAACCAACGCTCTCATTCGATCTAGTGCGATAGCACCATTTCGCCCGAATTTCATATCCTTGGTCAAAGAGTTGAATTTTACTGGAGGTTTGGATGAAAATCCATACAAGCATTTGCAAGATTTATACTTTAACCCTTCTATGTTTTTATGTGTAGCTGAAGAGATTGGTAAAATGAAATAAGGCTTCTCTTTTTCATACCCTAAAGTCTCATCAACATCATCTTGTATATAATATGGTATGCTCAAATCAAAATCAAACTCATTTTTTTGACTTTTTTGTAGTCCCATCATCTTTATAAAATTACTTACTAATTCTTCAATATCATCAGGAGCAATAATATCTGCACGTGTTAAGGCAATAGCATATTTTGAAGTACCGAGCTTTTCTGAGAAAGAGGCAACTTCATCTTTTAAAACTTCGATCTGCTCTTTTAGATCACGATACGAAGCAAGATCGATCATAAATAGAAGTGTTTTTGTTCTCTCAATATGACGAAGGAACTGAATACCTAAACCTTTCCCTTCATGTGCTCCACCGATAATTCCAGGGATATCTGCCATAACAAAAGACTCATAGTCCCCGATGTTTACTTGTCCTAATTTTGGTGTAAGTGTAGTAAACTCATAGTTTGCGATCTCTGGACGTGCATTTGACACTGTTGAGATTAAAGTTGATTTTCCAACATTTGGGAAACCTACAAGCCCAACATCTGCAATTAACTTCAAGTCAAGTTTAATATGACGAGTTTCACCTTTTTGTCCAGGTTGTGCGTAAGTTGGTCTTTGGTTTGTAGAAGATTTAAAGTGAGTATTTCCAAGTCCACCTTTTCCACCTTCTAAAAATTTTGCTTCTTGCCCATCTTCAAGCATATCTAGTAATACTTCACCAGTATCTTGATCCACGATCTGTGTACCCGGTGGAACAATGATCACTTTTTTAGCTCCTGACTTTCCAGTCATGTTTGAGCCCTCACCCGGACGACCGTTATCTGCTTTTATATGCATCTTTCTTTGGAAATGTGACAGTGTATGTGTATTATTATCACACTTGAACCAGATGTCTCCACCTTTTCCACCGTCACCACCGTTTGGTCCACCATTGAGTACAAATTTTTCACGGCGAAAAGCTACACAACCAGCACCACCTTTTCCTGATGAAACTGTTAATTCGACACTATCTGTAAACAAGTGCTCTCCTTTAAATCAAAATCTTTCATGAAAGTTCATTGGTGCAAAGAATTATGAGTAGATCTCATAATTCAAAGAGGAATAAAGTGTTTCACTAAAATATATTACTCCAAAAGAACAATATCAAATAAATACTTAAAAAAGAACTATTTTATAGCTAGTAAATTATTAAACACTTAATTTGAAATTGAAATTTTGAAGGGTTAAAATTAAAATATATTTGGGCAAAAGCCCAAACATCTAAAAAGCAGAATTATGCAGCAGGGATGATTGAAACTTGTTTACGTTTCTTATCTTTTCTTTCAAATGAAACAACACCATCTACTAAAGCGTAGATAGTATGATCTTTACCCATACCTACATTTTTACCTGGATGAACTTTTGTTCCTCTTTGACGAATAATGATGTTACCAGCAATAACAGCTTCTCCACCATATTTTTTTACACCCAGTCTACGACCAGCTGAATCACGGTTATTCTGTGTACTACCTTGACCTTTCTTATGTGCCATCTTGTACTCTCCTTAATTACGCAGCGATCTTGGTGATGCGAACGCGTGTGAAGTCTCGGCGGAAACCGCGCTTGAGCTTGCTGTCTTTACGACGACGTTTTTTGTAGATGGTGACTTTCTTGTCACGACCTTCGTTA
>JARRNV010000070.1:0-6880 GCA_037384685.1 Sulfurimonas sp. | reverse complement strand
TAATCGCGCCAAAAGTGTAATCAATTTAATTTAAATTGCACTTAAATACAATAAAAATATTGAATATTATTCTTTAATAAAATTAAAAATTAAAAATAATTATAAAATATTCCTTTGAAAAGCAGTAGAGACACAGAAATCTAAGGAATTATGATAAAAAAACCAGAAGCCACCAAAAGGACACCAAATCATTTTATAGTACTCCACTACATTTAAAGGAGTCTACATGTCTTATGCTGTCAAGCGATATTGGTTTTATGCTTTTGTTACGGTACTTACACTGATCATACCGTTTATAACAATTGGAGGGAACCATGTCCTTCTACTTTCTTTCGAGAAACTACAGTTTCATTTTTTAGGATTGGCATTTAATGTAAATGAGTTTTATATCATGCCATTTTTATTAATATTCTTTTTTATAGGAATTTTTGCTATTACTTCTATATTGGGAAGAGCATGGTGTGGATGGGGATGTCCTCAAACAATTTTTAGAACAATTTATCGTGATTTAATCCAAGGGACATTACTTGATCTTCGTAAAGTCACTAATAAACAAAAACCATTAAATAGCTCTTCATTTAAAAATAAAATTAAAATCGCTATTGGCTTTATAATTTGGATATTGTTAGCTTTAATTGCATCTACAAATTTTATTTGGTATTTTGTTCCACCGGAAGATTTTTTTCAGTATATGCATCATCCTGATGAACATTTATTTATCATTGGTTTTATTGCTACTACTGCAGCTTTTTTGATTTATGACATAGTATGGATGAAAGAGAACTTTTGTACTTATCTTTGTCCATATTCACGAATCCAAACTACATTATATGATGAGGACACTAAACATGTTGTTTACAACTACAACCGTGGTGGTATGATTTATCAAAATGATAAAAAACAAATCACAGATATAAAACAATGGTTAAATACAGAAGAATGTACTACTTGTGAAGCTTGTGTTAAAGTTTGTCCTACTCACATTGATATTAGAAAAGGATTACAACTCGAATGTATCAACTGTCTTGGATGTGCTGATGCTTGTACTGAGGTGATGGGTAAGCTAGGTAAAAAATCATTAATTGAGTGGGGAAGCGAAAAATCAGTTTTAACCAAAATAAAATCGGTAATTTTGTCTAAACGCAATATTATGTATTTTACAACCATGATAGCTTCACTTCTCTTTGCTATACTTTTTGCGTATGGACAAGAAAACATATCGGTCTTTATTAATAATACAGGTGAACGATACAAAGAACATAATGGCATTGTGCGCAACAATTATATAATTACTGTTCATAATACTCAAAAAAGTTCCTACACAAATGCGGTAAAAAGCCAAGATCCTAATTATACAGTCGTCAAGTTTTCACTATCTCTAAGTCCAGATAAAATAAGAAAACGTGTATTAGTTGTATCGACAGATAGTAAGTCATATTCATCTAGTCAAGCAGATACAGTGGTGAAATTGGATCTAATCATTTATGCCAAAGAAGATCCAAAAATTTCTGTAAAACGAGAGATATCATTTATGTATCCACGTGCTCAATAATGCAGTGGAATCGAGAGGGTAAACTTTGTTCCCTCTTGAAATATACTCTCTACATCGATTTTTCCATTAAATCCTGTTTCAATAATCATTTTAGATAGATATAATCCTATCCCGCTTCCTTCAGTTTTCGTCGTATAGTATGGATCAAAGATTTTCTTGATTTTTTCATTTGAGATACCACATCCATTGTCTTCAATTATTATTTTGATCCAAGTATCTATGTGCTCAATTTGAATAATAATCTTTGGATCTGTTGTACCTACTAGTGCATCGGAAGCATTTGAGATCAAAGCAAGAAAAACTTGTGAAAGTTCATTTTTCTTTCCAAAAAGGCTAACATCTTCCTTGTCACAGCATAAGCATTCTAAAGCAATACCTTTGTTTTTCAATTTGGGTGTGATTACTGTGAAACTATTTTGCATTGCTTGTAAAAGTGAAAAAGGTTCTTTAGTTTTTGTTTCAAAGTAATCTTTGTCCATACGGTCTGATTCAAACCGATTCTTCAGATTTATTAACATATATGAAATATTATTCAGGGGCTGGCGAAATTGATGGGTAATATTTGCGATCATCTCTCCACTTTTTGCCATCTTAGATTGCTGCAATAACATATTTTGGTGATCCAACGCTTTATTTTTGAAAAGATTGTATTTGTATGAAACCGAGATAGTAAACAGTATAGCTTCTATGGCAAAAGCACTCAAAACAATGTCTATATAGCCCTCTTGAATATAAAGTCTCTTAAGTTCAAAAACAAAAAGCAATATACATAAAAATGACCACCCTATGACATACACGATTGTCGGTTTAAATCCTGAACGTAGGTTAAAGACTACCGATAAGAATAAAATAGCATAAACAACCGTATATGGAAGATATTCAAAAAGGATGTAGTGATAGAAGGCAGTTAATATCACTACATTCAGTAATAGAGTATTAATAATCAAATCTTTAAAATTATTGATTTTAGGAATAAACTTCCCTTCGTGAAACGTTATGGCAAATGCTACTGCGCTTAATATGGCCAATAAAAGAAATTTTTCCTGTGTAGTTGATGAGATTGAAAACAGATGACTATAGGCCATAATATAGCCTAATGAAAATATTTGCATTAGTGAATAACTGATGTACATAAGTTCTTTAGAATAGATATAACGAACAAAGGTATAAATGATACTTATCAGCAAAATACCGAAAGTTGCTCCATACGCTAAGAGAGTTATTGTTTCAGCATTCAATTTTGTATCCTGTCCCTGAGAGATTACTAATGAGATTTGGCGGTAGTTTGTTTTTTAGATTTTTAATCAGAGTTTTTAACGCATCATTGCTCATGGCACTTTCACGCCAAACACAATGTTCGATTTCATTGTATGTGACATAGCGATTTTTATATTTTAGTAATAAGTTCAGCAACTGTAATTCTTTTGTTCTTAGAGTAATAATTGTACCGGCACAAACAAGTGTTTGATTGTATGTGTCAAAAAAAGTATCTTGCGATAATTGGATGATATTTGACTCCTTATTCATGATACTTTTAATACATAGTTGTAGAGCTTCTTTAAAAGCACTTTCTTGTACTGGTTTAATTAAATATTTGATAAGGCGTAGTTCAACTGCCTGAAGCAAATATGCGGTATCACTATAAGCACTGATAACGATGATTTGTGTCTCTTGGTTCTCTTTTCGTATTTGTTTTATAAAATCTAATCCGTTTAGTTTTGGCATTTGAATGTCTGTAATGATAATATCAGGATCGATTTCTCGATATAGTTTTAAACCTTCAAAAGCATTTGCAGCTGCATAAACATGATCAAAATAGTTTTCGAGATATTCAATACCGTTTTCACGTGCCACATCATCATCTTCAACCTATAGAACATGCAGCGTTTTATTAACTAATTTATCCATCTATTTCTCTTTAAATAAAATTTTATCTAAACTAAGGAGTGTCACCAATATAATAGAGATATATTTATTCATATTATAGTGTAATGTGTGGTCAAATTATTCTGTATCTGATATTAGAAGCAAGAAATAATAAATAACATAAAAAAATACAACTTATGCTAAAATACCCCTTGAAAAAGGGAAGTTATGATAGATGAGAAAAATGCACTAGAGATCCGATCACAAGTTCAAGATTATGTAATCGCCAAAGTTGTTGCTATAGATGAAAATATTATCAGCTACTTTGCAGAAGATATGCGATTTGGAAGGGAAGTTTTACTTAGTGAATATTTTCCAAAAGAGATTGCAAAACGTTATAAAAAAGATGAACATTTTACAGTATATGCTCATCCGACACAAAATGAAGATTTTTTAGAAAAGAAACAACAACTATTTACAAATTACGATAAATTAAAAACACTTTCTATCGCAACAATTCCTACAGTTTATCAAGTGTTTGAGTCAAATGGTACTGTGTATATCGCTTCAAAAAATTTACAATACATAAAAACATTACAGCAGTTATCTCACAGTGGTGTAAAGTTTTCAGAAAAACAACTTACTTTTATAGCATCAGAACTTGTAAAAACATTTATAGCACTAAAAAATATAGAGCTTCAAATAAATAGCCTATCAGTTGAAAATTTGCTTTTTAATATAGAAACAAATGAGTGTTTTCTAAACTTGATAGAGTATGTCTCGTATCAAGAAGATGGTGAAGAGTATTCTATAAAGCAATTAGGAGCTATTTTGCATCATTTGATGGGTGGTGATGTAGTAGATGGAGTATTGCAACCATTACAAGCAAATCAAGAATTTTCCGGTGCTTTTTGTGGCGTAGTTAATCAAATAAGTTCAGAGAATAATTCTAAAATTAGAACTTTTGAAAAATTGAGCACATTACTACAAAACTATACATTTAATACGATGGAATGTGAACCGTTAGTTTGTAAAGAGAAACAAAACAGATGGTTTTCTACGATTGCAACTGCTGCAAGTGTATTGCTTGTTGTAAGTTTTGCTTATTATGTATTTACTAAGCCTCAACAGGTAGATATAAAAGATATAAACTGGCTTGACTCGATGCGTTATCGTCTTGTAGCTTATTTTGGAAATACTAAAGCACAAACTACATTGGGGCAGTTATACGAAAAAGGTTATGGAGTAGAGCAAGATATTGATGAAGCAATATTTTGGTATGGGCAAGCATCTTTGCAAGGGGAACACTGGGCTAAAGTGAAACTAGCTGATCTTTACAGCAAGGATTCAAAAAAATATAATTTAGCGAAACAATACTTTCATGAGTTAGCAAATAGTGGTGAACTCTATGCTCAAATGAGATTAGCTCAGATGTATGAACAAGGATTCATAGTAGAAAAAAATGTGCAAAAAGCACTTTATTGGTATAAACAAGCTGCAATGCAGGGAAATAAAAATGCCAAGATGTGGTTAGGTGATTACTACATAAAACAAGATTCACCTTATGAGCAAAAGAAAGCAATAGCCTATTTTGAAGATTTAGCAAAAAGTGGAAATTTATATGCACAACAATATCTTGGATATATTTATATAACAGGTAAAGGTGCATCTAAAGATTACACCAAAGCTATGTACTGGTTTAAAAAAGCACAAAAAGAGCATAATGACGGATACTCAAGTGGATACATAGGTTTTTTATATTGGTATGGTTACGGTGTAAAAAAAGATTTGAAACAAGCCCGTTTTTGGTTTGAAAAAGGGGTGGCATTAGGGGATAAGTATTCAAAAAAGGCATTAAAATCATTGAACAAAAAGAGAAAATGAATAAAAAAAGTTTATAATACTAGAATGAAAACTATAAAATTTGAAGAGAGTCGTGTAACTCCTAGCAAGATTGTGTGTATTGGTCGCAACTATGTTGAGCATATTTACGAGCTTGGCAATGAGATACCTGAGAGTATGGTTGTATTTAACAAGCCAAACTCGGCTCTCTCAAAAGAGTTGTTTTTCTTCAGTGAAGCAACCCGCTTTGAAGGTGAGATCTGTTTTTTGATTGAGAGTAAACAGATAGTAGGGATCGGTTTTGGACTCGATCTCACCCATGCAGATATTCAAAACAAAATGAAAGAAAAGGGGCTTCCGTGGGAGCGCGCAAAAGCATTTGACGGTTCCGCTGTTTTAGGAAATTTTGTTGAGTTTCACGGTGATCTGAAACAGCTTCGTTTTGAACTTTACATAAACGACGTTCTACAGCAAGAAGCGAGTTATGATCTTATGATCTACAAACCGGATGTTATGTTGGGTGAAATAGAGAGTTTTATGAGTCTTGAAGACGGTGATGTGATCATGAGTGGCACACCTAAAGGGGTTGCAAACTATAAGGTAGGTGATCTTTTTAAAGGGCTAATCTACTATAAAGATGAAGTTTTAGTAGAGTCATTTTGGAGAGCTAAAAACAAAACTTAGGAGAGAATGTGGATATTTTACGTCATAGGGTAAGCGTTTTAATTAAGAAAGCTTACTATAGTACAAAGAGATATAAGACACTTGGTAGTTTTGTTTATATCTATCATGAGAAAGAGATCTCAAATGAGACTTTGGGAACGTTTTTACGCTTGACAGACAATTTTGTTCAAGTAGATGAGTATCATGTGTTTGTAAATTTCACTTTTACAGGGCAAGACAATGCATTTAAAGCATCTCAAAACCTTCTGTTGAAACTTGATAACTACTTTGATGATAGAACTTCTTGCATAGCAATGGATACATACGATCCTAATAAGTCTGCAGATATAGTATTTCGTAGACTTCAACAGATACTTGAAGAAACAAAGAAAAACTCTTTTAACAGAATAGAAGACGAAGAGATCTTAAACTCCCAGTTTTAACCTTGCATTAGCTCCTCAAAAGGGGAGTTTTTCGCTGCATTACGCTCAAATGTCATAAGTGCTAAAACATTACTGTTGATAGGTGTTGTATTTTTATCACTATCTAAAGAATTTTGAAGATCTTCAAGAAGCTTTTGTTTAAAATCTTCTACAAGTTTATTTATTCTTTCCATCATCTCAGGAGAGTCACCGAGTTTGTCGATCAACTTTTGTTTGTACTCTTCTACCATCTTATCGATCTTTTCTTGGTTGAAATCTGCTAAAAATTTTAAAGCTCCTTTTTCACGCAGATCTTTAAGAAACTTTGCTACTTCACTGTCTGTCTCTTCCTCTGGGCTTTTTGTATCACCTGTATAAGCTTTAGTAAAAGCATCCCAAAATTCGCGTGTGCTTTGTTTGGTCTCTTCTGAAGTATAAGCACCGTTTGTTGGATGAAGACGATTTTCAACTTGTTGTTTTAGGTAGGCGTAGTCTATTTTTGTAGGGATATATTGAGTGTTATTAATCTGCGCAA
>JARRNV010000069.1:0-4870 GCA_037384685.1 Sulfurimonas sp. | reverse complement strand
AGTAATATAACATCAGACTTTGGTAAAGCGAGAGTTTATAACGGTTCACTTAAAGGGTACCACAGTGGGACAGATTTTCGTGCAAAAGTGGGTACACCTATTCATGCAAGTAACGATGGAAAAGTTGCTCTTGTTGCAGATCGATTTTATTCCGGCGGTACAGTGGTAATCGATCACGGGTACGGAATTTACACTTGTTATTTTCATATGAGCAAGTTTGATGTTAAAGAGGGTGAGACGGTCACAAAAGGACAAGTTCTAGGACTCAGTGGAAAAAGTGGCAGAGTCACAGGACCACATCTACACTTTGCAGCTCGAGTTGGAGGGGTACAAGTTGATCCCCTTCAATTTATTGCACTTATAAACGGGAAAGTTTTAAAGGATAAACAATGACTATTTTTCAATTACTAATGTTAGGTGCTTCAGCATTTTTTGCATATAAAATCTATGAGCATATTCAAACACTTCAAGATCCTAATGAAAGTGATGCTTCTCGTGAAGCAGATAATATTGATCACCTGATCGATCAAGGTGATGAAGAGATGCAAAAAGGTGATTTTCAAAAAGCACTTGCTATTTATAGTGAGGCAAACTATAAAACTCCAAACAATGCAGAAGTGATTTTTAAAATGGGTTTTGCTTTGGTTGAACAAGCGCGTTATGATGAAGCGATCGAAGCATTTTACAGTGCATTAAAACTTGATGATAACAATCCTGCTATCTATCAAGCATTAGCTTCTGCTTATAGAAAATCGGGAGATTTAGAAAAAGCGAAGTATAATCTTGATGCAGCTCTTTTACTCAACGATACAAACCCTATTACTTATTATAATTACGGAAACCTGCTTGTAGATATGGAAAATACTGAAGATGCAAAAGAGATGTATACAAAAGCGTTGGAGCTGAACCCTGAGTTTGCTGAGGCAAAAGAGGAGTTGGAGAAGTTATCATGAAAGTATTAGAGATATACGATTTTTTAAATGAACTCTCATCATTTGAACTTCAAGAGTCTTGGGATAATTCAGGACTTTTGGTAGGCGACTTTAGACACGATATTACAACTGTGGCACTTAGTATTGATGTTGATGAAGCACTTATTGATTCATTAGAGGAAAACACACTTTTAATTACACACCACCCAATCATTTTCGGTGGACTGAAACAACTTGAATTTAGCAAATATCCTGCAAACTTGATCCAAAAGATGATCCAAAAAAATATATCTAATATTGCAATGCACACAAACTTTGATCAAACACACTTAAATGAGTATGTAGCACGAGAGATTTTAGGGTATGAGATAAAAGAGAAAGATGGTTTTATAGCATATTTAGAAGTGAATGAAGATTTTGATACATTTGCCAAAAAAGTTTCAACTGCATTTGGTCTGAAATTTGCAAAATGTGTAAAATGTTCAGATGAGGTTAAAATAGCAGCACTCACAACAGGTTCTGGATGTTCACTTATGAGAAGTTTACATGCTGATTGTTTTTTAACCGGAGATGTAAAATATCACGATGCGATGGAAGCAAAAAGTATAAATTTATCTTTGATCGATATAGGACACTATGAAAGTGAACACTTTTTTGCAGAAATTTTAGCGAAACATTTGAAAAATTTAGGTTTAAAAGTTATAATTGCGTCATCAGAAAATCCATTCACATATATTTGAGTATATTGTAAAGAGCAATGGTATTAAGTAAAACTCCCAAAGGAACCCAATGAATAAGCACCTTAAACAACTTATCGACCTCGCACAAGTAGATAAAGAGATCGATGCGTTTGAGCCTCAGATTGAAGAAGCTAACTATAAATATGAAGCTGCACTTGCTAAAACTAGTAGTATTGAATCTGATATTGAAAACTTAAGTAACGAGATCAAAGAAGAAGAACTCAAAAAATCAAAAAATGAGCTACATTTAGCAGAACTTTCTTCTAAACTTGAAGAGAATGCTAAAAAATCTGCTGAAGTAAAAACTGAACGTGAGATGAAATCACTACAACTTGAAGAAGAGATCGCTAAAGAGCAGATCACTTTTGCAAATGAAGAGATTGAACGTTTAGAAAAAATCATTGAGCTTAAGCGTGAGCAGATTGAAGCTTCAGAGGCAAGTTTAGCAGAAGTGAATGCTTCATTAGAAAGCGTAAAAGCAGAAGTGGATGAAAAACTTCAGAAAATTGACTCAGATCGTCAAGAAGTGTTTAAAAAGAAAGAAGCACTTCTTTCAGAGGTCAACCAAAAAGGTTTAGCGTTTTACCAAAAAATTCGCCGTTGGGCAAAAAATACAACTGTTGTTGCTGTTGAAGAACAAGCTTGTATGGGATGTCATATGGTGATTGGTGATAAAGTTTACTCTGATGTAATTAGAGGTGATGAAATTACAACTTGTCCACATTGTGGACGTATCCTTTACGTGAAAGCTAGCGAAGAGTAAGTTTTGTACTTTACTCTTTTGTACTACATCTTAGGTGTAGTACTTTATATAGTAGCGTTACCACTCCTTTTTATATTAGCTTTTAAATACAAGTATAAAGAATCTATTCCGGCTCGTTTTTTCCTTTTTAAAAATTCTAGTTTTTACTCTACAAATAAAATTTGGTTTCATGTATGTTCGCTCGGAGAAGCAAGAGCGTTAAAACCGATTTTACAAAAGTTAAATGAAGATGTGTTAATCTCAACGATCACACATACGGGACAAGAAGAAGCGAAAAAGTATGATGCAGAAGTAAGATATTTGCCTTATGAGATCTTTTTGCCTTTTTGGATTAAAAGACAAAAGCTTCTTGTTGTTTTAGAAGCTGAGTTTTGGTACTTGTTGTTTGTAATAGCTTTTAATAAGGGTGCAAAAGTTATTTTGCTCAATGCTAGAATATCGGATAAGAGTGTCAAAAGTTATTTGCAGTTTGCGTGGTTTTATAAAAAAATGCTCTCACGAGTTGAAATCATTTATGCACAAAGCGAGATCGACAAAAATAGGTTTTTAGCTTTAGGAGCTAAAAATATAGAAGTGATTGGCAATATCAAACTAGCAGGTGAGGTTGTCAAAACAAAAGAGTATGTAAAACCTGATTGCGAAGTAATAGTAGCAGGGAGTACACATCCTACAGAAGAACGTAGCGTCCTTGAAGCTTTTGTAGAGTATAAACATGTAAATGATGCAAAACTTATTATAGTTCCACGTCATCCGGAGCGATTTGAGAGTGTTTATAAATTGATGCAAGAGTTTGCTTCAAAACACAATTTGTCCTTAGAGAGATTTTCAGAGACACAAGCATTTGGTAGTGATCTAATCTTAGTTGATGCTATGGGTGAGTTAAACAACATCTACGCAGTTAGTGACATAGCAATATTAGGCGGAGCATTCAAAGAAGACGTTGGTGGTCATAATCCACTTGAACCTGCTTTTTTTGGATGTAAAATAATTAGTGGAAAACATTTTTTCCATCAAAAAGAGTTGTTTAAGTATGTACACCATGTACAATATGTTGAAAGCGAAGAGATTTTACAAGCACTTGAAAATGCAAAAGAGCTTCCACCTTCAATAGTTGAAGAGGAAATAGATTTAGAAAAAGTAATAAATAAGATCAAGGAGATCAAAAATAATGGCAACTGAAAAAGCATATAAATTATTGGCAATGCAAGAGGGTATTTCAAATTCACAGGCGAAGTCAATGATAGATCGCGGTCTTGTGTACGTCGGAAATAAAAAAGTGATGATTGCACGTGGTGAGATCGATCCCAAAACAATTTTCCGTGTTCAAAAGGTGGAAAAACCAAATATCATTTTTAAAAATAGTGATCTTATAGTAGTAGATAAACCCGCTTTTGTAAACTCTGATGAGATTGAACGTCAGTTTAAAGGTGCAAGACTTTTACACAGACTCGATCGTGAAACAAGCGGTGTTTTAATGCTTGTAACAAATGAAGAGTTCCGCGAAAAAGCGATCAAAGAGTTTGCTAAAGATAAGGTATATAAAGAATATATAGCTTGGTTGGAAGGGATTTTAACTGAGAGTGTAATAGTTGATAAACCAATTATGACACAAAAGAAAAATAACAAAGCGTATTCAAATGTATCTCCAAAAGGAAAACCAGCAATTACAGAGTTTTATCCGGAAGAGGTAAGTGCTAAAAAAACAAAAGCAAAAATCATCATCCATCATGGGCGTACACATCAGATCCGTGTCCATGCAAGATACATTGAACATTCGATCGTAGGTGATGAGCTTTACGGTGGTCGTCGTGCAAAAAGGGTAATGCTTCACGCACACAAAGTAAAACTGCTTGGAATGGAGTTTGTTTCACCTGAACCAAAGGCTTTTATTCACTTTGAATAGCCTCTACATCGGGATAGATCTAGCTTGGGGTGAAAAAAATTATTCAGGCTTTTGTGTCGCTAAAAAAGATGCGAATAAGCTCAAAATTTTAGAGTTAAAACTGCTTAAGTCGATCGATGAGATACTTCAAGAGATCTTAAAATATAAAGAGCATAAGATGTATGTCGGAGTGGATGCCCCTCTAGTTGTTCCAAATGAAGAGGGCAATCGAGAAATCGAAAAAGAGTTCAATAAGGACTTTGCAAAATACAAGATCTCAATGCTCCCTGCAAATAAAAAACTACTTTCTAAATACTCTCCAAACATTAGAAGCATTGAACTCTATGAGCGCTTAAGTTCAGAGGGGTTTGAACGAGACTATAAAAGTGATCGTGTACTTTTTGAAGTATATACCCACTCTACAATAGCGATGTGTTTTCATAACCACTGCATACTCCCATATAAAAGAAAAAAAGGGCGCAATACAGAGTTCATAAAAGAGCAGTTGCAAACGTATCAAAACTATCTTCTTAAAGAGTTTCGATCGCATAGT
>JARRNV010000068.1:0-4877 GCA_037384685.1 Sulfurimonas sp. | reverse complement strand
GTGGGAAAAGTTGACATCGTTTACTTCTAAATTGAAAATAAACGGATGGATTAAAATTAGTGGATATTTTGTAAACAAAAAATGGCGCAAAGCAGATAAAGAGATGTGGATTGAAGCTTCACATACATTGAAAAGAGATTAAAAAATGAAGAAAATTTTAATTATTAGCGATGGTGTGATAGGGCAGCACTTTATTCAAAGGGTAACTGAAACATATACAACTGACAATATTTACTATATAGTTCAGATGAAAGCAGCTATTTACGAAGATGCCAACCCTGCAAGATTTAAATTTTTTGAATTCGATCCGACAAGTTTTTACAAATTGGCAAATCTTTTAAAGATGGAGTTTATTCAAGTTATTATAGCTATGGATAATCAAGCAGATGTTGAAAATACAATTAAAAATATCCGTACAATAAAAAAACAACTTCGTATAATTGTTTTAAACCAGTGGAACATGATCAACCACGATGCCAATGTCGCTTTAGTAAACTCAAATGAAATTTTGGCTTCACGTTTACTGGATTATTTGCCTAACGTCCCTGTAATTGCACAAAACGTGGGGATAGGTGAAGGTGAAATCATGGAAGTACTTGTTCCATTTGGAAGCTCTTTTGTGTATCGTCATATGGGTGTTATTGAGCAAAAAAATTGGCGAATTGTAGCTATTTACAGAAATAGAAAACTAATTATGCCCTCACGTAGAAGAATGATACAGCCTAATGATCTTCTTTTACTTGTAGGTGAACCGGCAGTATTAAAATCGGTTTACCGTGCTATTAAACAAGAACTCGGACAGTTTCCAGAGCCATTTGGATCGACGATTTTACTGTTTTTAGATATGAATATAGTTCCAAAAGAAAATATTAAAACTTTAGTAAGACGTGCAATATATATACATACACAGCTCAAACACAAACTTATTATAAAAATAGCCAATCCATCGGACATTGAACTTTTACAATATGTAAAAGACTACAGAAGTATGGATGTCTCAATTGAGATAGATTATGAAAGTATTAACCTCAAAGAAAACTTTTTAAATGACATAAAGATGTATCATACCGGTTTAGTTATAGTTGATCGTGAAATGTTTGCAGATTATCATGTCCGAAGAGCTTTATATGAAGCACATGTACCGGTATTAAAACTCTCTCAGCATGATTTTAGTACGCTTAAAGATGCATTGCTTATATTATCGGATAACAGGGATCTGGAAAAAATCTCCGCAACTATTTTTGATATTTCTGAGCAGATGGGATTTAATCTCGAACTTTACAATTATCTCCATGAACATCAAGATGATAAAGAGCAGGTGATTGAACATTACAACAATCTTGCAACAATATTTTCAAAATCGATTAAAGTGTTTAATGAAAAAGAAAATCCTATAAAGGTTTTAAAACAAAAAGAGAACTTTATTCAAATACTTCCATTTACTTCAAAACTTACAAAACGTCGAATTGGATCGATATTTTCAACTGATAGTGAGAGACTTTATTTTAAACTTGATGATTATCATCAGATATTTATACCGGTACAGCTTTAAAATCTTACTAATTTAGCCATTTTTTAGTAAAAGTTTACTATTATCTATAATTAGTAAAAAATTATGGATAAATCATGCAAGTACATATACCACTGAAACAAACTATAGACAATTCTTATATGATCACAATTGATCAATTACCGCAAATAGATTTAGATACAAAAGTAGCGATAGTAACAAATCCAAATGTTGCTGGGTTACATCTTTCATACTTACTTCCAAAAATTAATGCCAAAGAGTTATATATTATTACAGTTCCTGATGGCGAAGAGTACAAAAATCAACAAAGTATAGATACAATTTTAGAATCTCTTTTTAACCATCGTTTCAATAGAAAATCAATGCTCATTGCTTTTGGTGGTGGAGTGATCGGTGATATGGTCGGTTATGTTGCAAGCATTTATCAAAGAGGAATAGATTTTATTCAAATCCCGACTACGCTTCTTTCTCAAGTAGATGCAAGTGTAGGTGGAAAGACAGGGATGAATAATAAATACGGAAAAAATTTAATTGGTGCTTTCCATCAACCTAAAGCTGTATATATTGATCCTTACTTCTTAACAACATTGCATAGTCGGGAATTTGGTGCAGGTGTTGCTGAAATCGTGAAAATGGCAGTAACTTTCAATAAAGAGTTTTTTACATTTTTAGAAGAGGCTGATCTCAAAGATCCAGAAATTTTGCAAGAAGCTATAAAAAAAGCAGTAGAGACAAAAGCATCTGTAGTAGTTAAAGATGAAAAAGAGCATGGATTACGTGCTGCACTGAATTATGGGCATACTTTTGGGCATGTAATTGAGAATGAAACAGGTTATAAAACATATCTTCACGGTGAAGCGGTAGCTATCGGTATGGTAATGGCAAACAAACTTGCGTGTGAACTTGGACTTATGACTGAGTATGAAGCACAGTGCATTATCAATGTTTTAAGAAAATACGGATTGCCTACAAGTTATTCTATATCTAACACTAGTAGTTTTTATGATGCTTTTTTTCTAGATAAAAAAAGTTCAGATTCAAATATTACTTTTATATTACCAAACTCTATCGGTGACGTGAAAATGCTTGATGATATTCCTAAAGAGAGTGTTATGACTGTATTAAAGCAGTTTGGAGCAACTTCATGAAAAAAAGTTTGTTATTTGTTCTTATAGTAACTTTTCAAACACTTCTTTTCGCTGCTGATGATACAAATGTTTCAACAAATAATGAACAGACCATAAATGTTCAAGAAGAGATCTCTAAATATGAGCAAGAACTTCTTGAACTGGACTCTTCAATCTCTGATGCCAATGTGTGGATTAAAAGCTATGCAACTTACCTTGCAGCGTTGCAGGTAAAAGATGAACTAGATAAAATCAAACAAAGGATTAAGTGGTTAAATAAACATGCTGCAACTTTAAAAGAACGTGATGAACTCAATGGTTTGATTGCAAAAGAGAGTATTTTAACAACACAGATTGGACAATTAAGAGATGAACACTATACACCTTTTTCTGAGTTAATTACACCACCGAAAATAGATAATGTTCCCGAGATTAAAAATCCGTTTGATATTTTTACCGGTTTATCGCTTATAAAAACACTCAATAATAATTTAGAAGAGTATAAAAAGAAAAAAGAGAACCTAGCTGATTTGATCGAAGTTTTAAAACAAGAGCTCGATATTCATAAAAAATTAGCAGAAGTTGGTAACAGTAAGTATACTGAACAACTCAGAGAGACACAGTTACAGCTTTTAAGATTTGAGCGCGCACTCGATACTATGAGTGCAACACTTGAGGTGTACCAAAAACGTCTTGATATTGCAGCAGTAAATGTAAACAAAGAGATAGAAACACAAGTTTACAGGTTGATGAAAATCGGTATAGCGATTTTAGTTGTATTTTTTATATTTTTAGCTTTAAAACTTATTGTTAAAAAGTATATAACAGACAATGAACGTTTCTATATGGCAAACAAGATCATTACCTTTACAAACTTTACGGTAATTATTTTAATTGTATTTTTTAACTATATTGAAAATGCTTCATATTTAGTTACTATTTTAGGGTTTGCATCTGCCGGTATCGCCATTGCCATGAAAGATTGGTTTATGAGTATCTTAGGCTGGTTAGTGATAGTTTTTGGCGGCAGTGTCCATGTTGGTGATCGTATTCGTGTAGATATGGAATGGATGAAGTATGTAGGAGATGTACTTGATATCTCATTGCTTAGAATGACTATTTTAGAAGATATCACACTAACTTCTATTCATCAAAACAGACGTGCCGGACGTATTATTTTTATACCGAATAACTATGTGTTTACGAAGATGATCGCGAATTATACGCATAACTCTTTAAAAACTGTTTGGGACGGTATTCAAATTACGATCACATTTGATTCTAACCATAAAAAAGCGATGTATCTTGTAAAAGAGATCACGAAAAAATACTCAAAAGGGTATACGGATATCACCAGAAAACAGTTAAATAAACTGCGTCAACACTATAGTTTAAAAAATACAAACGTAGAACCGAGAATATACTCATTTATTGTGAGTAACGGTTTAGATATTGAAGCGTGGTATTTAACAAATGCATATGCAACATTAACGTTAAGAAGTGTAATTTCAACGGAGATTGTAGATGCATTTAATGCCGAAGATGACATTACAATCGCATACCCAACACAAAAACTTAATGTAAATATGCAAAGTCAGGCACCAATCTCTTCAAGCGAGAATGAGCTGTTTTAATGAAGAAAGTATATTTTAAAACATTTGGGTGCAGAACAAACCTGTATGACTCCCAAGTGATGATGAGTGCTTTAAAAGAGTATGAGATCACAGAGAATGAATCTGAAGCAGATATGATCGTAATAAACTCCTGTACGGTCACAAATGGAGCAGACACACATGTACGCTCATATATTTCTCAGGTTGAAAAAAGCGGTAGTGGTGCAAAGCTGTTTTTAACAGGATGCGGGGCACATACAAAAGGGGAGTCTCTTTTAAAAGAGAACCGAATTCATGGTGTATTTGGGCAAAGTGAAAAACAAAAGATAGATTTTTTTCTAGATCAAGAGAAACCTTTTTATGAAAAAGGGGATCTTAACCATGTAGATGATGCCGTAGTTGGTGAGTTTATTGGCAAGAGCAGGGCATTTATCAAGATTCAAGAGGGGTGTAACTTTCGCTGTTCATACTGTATTATCCCTTATGTTCGCGGTGATGCGAGAAGTATGGATGAGGAGTTGATCCTTGAACAAGTGAGTAAACTTGCACTGAATGGTTTTGGGGAGTTTATCTTAACCGGAACAAATGTAGGGTCTTACGGACAAG
>JARRNV010000067.1:0-4881 GCA_037384685.1 Sulfurimonas sp. | reverse complement strand
GCTAGTTTATCGTTTGTGATCCCTGCATTATTTACAAGGTAAGAGAGTTCACCGTCACTATCTATAATAGTTTTAATAGCATCTGTAAATGCAGCTTCATCACTTACATCAAAACCGATAACAGCAGCTGAACCACCCGCAGCTTCGATCTCATCTTTTACTTTATCCGCAGCTTCTGCTCCGCTTCTGTAGTTTACCCATACTTTTAGACCGAAACCTGCTAAAGTTTTTGCAACCTCAGCACCGATACCGCGACTTGAACCTGTAACTAAAACGTTTTTACCACTAAATTTCATTCTTTATTCTCCTTAATTTTATTCCATAAAATGAAGGGAACCCCCTCCATTGATTCAGAACGATGTCGGAAGTAATTCCGCCATCTACGTTAACACTAGGTTTCCTTCGGCAGGAAGCCCACGGCATTAATGCCTTACCCTTTTTATTAGACTAAACTGTGATCCATCTCAGATGGGATCTCTATATTCATAAGTTTTAAAACTGTCGGAGCGATGTTATTTAAACCACCCGCTTCAACTTTTGTGACATTCGGAGCATCTACAAAACACCATACTTTTCCAACCGTGTGATTTGTAAGAGTATTTCCATCTTCATCTTTCATCTCTTCACAGTTTCCATGATCGCTTGTCAATACAAACGCATACTCTTTTTCGTGTGCTTTTTCTAAAATCTTGCCAAGCTGTGCATCTACGGTTTCTACCGCTTTAACTGCTGCATCAAAGTCACCGGTATGTCCTACCATATCGCCGTTTGCAAAGTTTACAACTATAAAGTCATACTCTTCATCCATCGCTTTGAGAACTGCATCACCAACTTCTACTGCACTCATCTCCGGTTTCATATCGTACGTTTTTACGTCCGGTGATGGAATTAAAACTCTTGTTTCATTTGCATACGGCTCATCAATTCCACCATTTAAAAAGAATGTAACGTGTGCATATTTTTCTGTCTCGGCAGTGTGTAGTTGACGCAGATTATTGTTGCTAATCACCTCTGCTAAAGTATTTTTCGGAGCCTCTTTTTTAAACAGTACCGGATATGTAAAGCTTTTATCGTACTCTGTAATAGTTGCTAAATGTATATCTGAAACTTTTCGCTCAAATTCAGAGAACTCACTTGAAGCAAGTGCCGTTACCATCTCACGCATACGATCACTTCTAAAGTTTACAGTCAGTACTGCATCACCCTCTTGCATACCTTCATAACCGTTAAATGCAGTCGGTTCTATAAACTCATCTGTTTCACCGATCGAATAAGAGTGTCCAACATACGCTTCGGGATTCATAGATGTTTTTGGATCAGCGCTAACAATAGCATCGTATCCACGTTTTACTCTTTCCCATCTGTTATCTCTGTCCATAGAGTAAAAACGTCCTGAAATTGTTGCAATAGTTACATTTTCATTGAGATGTTCTTGTACTGTTTTTAAGTATTTATTCGCCGATGTTGGAGAGACATCTCTACCATCTGTTATAAGGTGTAGGAAAACTTTTTTTCCTCGACGTGCCGCTATGTCTGCAAGTCCCATAAAGTGATCAA
Source organism: Sulfurimonas sp. (assembly GCA_037384685.1). Taxonomy (GTDB): domain Bacteria; phylum Campylobacterota; class Campylobacteria; order Campylobacterales; family Sulfurimonadaceae; genus Sulfurimonas. The sequence goes on along the minus strand of JARRNV010000067.1, from coordinate 3,324 downwards.
TGTGTGAATGTACACCACCGTCACTCATAAGTCCTATAAGGTGTAGTCTCTCAGAAGTTCTAAGTAAATTAACGAGCTCTTCATTTTGCTCTAAAGTTTGCTCTTCAAGTGCTAAAGAGATCTTTACCAAGTCTTGGTATAAAACTCTTCCACTTCCTATAGTCATATGTCCAACTTCTGAGTTTCCCATCTGCCCCTGCGGTAAACCGACACTAAGTCCAAATGTGTCGATCAGAGAGTGCGGTGTCTCATTAAATAGTTTGTCATATGTTGGTTTTTTCGCGTGGTAAAAAGCGTTGTACTCTGTTTTAGCACAATACCCAATACCATCAGTGATCACCAAAATTGCTTTTTTACTCAATTTTATTCCTAGCTATAAAAATTTATCGTATTATACTATAATACCCTTTCACTTTTACAAATGAAACTTTAATAAGGCTACTTTTTGATCTACTATTTACACCAACTTTTAGATATAAATATCTTGGGTTACATCACTATCCGCGCGGGAATTGCGTTTTTTATCGCTTTACTTTTTACTCTTTTTTTAATGCCGAAATTTATAAGATGGGCGCAAAAAACATCAAGTGTACAACCGATCAACAACTGGGCACCGGAACGTCATCAAGGCAAAGCAAAAACACCTACAATGGGTGGGGTTGTTTTTATAAGTGCGACACTTATCGCTTCAGTTCTAACTATAAACTTCAACAATCTTTATGCGATCGGAGCTCTGCTTACTTTAGTTCTTTTTATGCTAATCGGTTTTCAAGACGATTATGCAAAGATCAAAAAAAGTGAAAACTTAGCGGGTTTAAAAGCAAGAACAAAACTTGCACTACAAGTTCTTTCAGGCTTGGTAATAGCAGGTTTCTTATGTTTTTATGCGGAGTTTAACACTGATCTATATGTGCCGTTTATAAAAACTCCTGTGATCGATATGGGTGCTTTTGCCGTAGCACTTTGGATCCTTGTAATCGTTGCAACGTCAAACGCAGTAAACTTGACAGACGGGCTTGACGGTTTGGCAACTGTTCCTTCGATCACGGCACTTGCATCTTTTAGCATCATCATCTATGCAACAGGAAATGCAGTTATAAGTGAATACCTTTTAATTCCAAACATCCCTGTGGGGGAAGTGAGCATCGTTGCAAGTGCACTCATCGGTGCATTAACCGGATTTTTATGGTTCAATTGCCACCCTGCGGAAGTATTTATGGGTGATAGCGGTTCACTTACCGTGGGTGCGTTTTTAGGCTACTTGTCGGTGATCTCAAAAAGTGAGATCTTACTGCTGCTAATCGGCTCTATTTTCGTGATCGAAACACTCTCTGTAATTTTACAAGTGGGTAGCTACAAACTGCGAAATAAACGGGTCTTTTTAATGGCTCCGATCCATCACCACTTTGAGATGAAAAACTGGGCTGAGAACAAGATCATTGTCCGTTTTTGGATCATTGCAGTTCTCTCCAACATATTGGCGCTTATAACTCTAAAAATCAGATGAAAAAACTCGCCGTCTTAGCATCGCATAACGGGTCAAACCTAGATGCGATCTACACCGCTATACAAAGCAAACAGCTCCATGCCGACATTGCTCTAGTAATATCGAACAATACCGATGCAAATGTTTTGCAAAAAGCAAAAAACTACAATCTAGCACATTTTGTAGTGAACCAAAAAAATGCACAAAATCCCGATCAAAAGATCGCAGAACTTTTACAACAACATGAGTGTGAACTTGTTGTTTTAGCAGGGTATATGAAAAAACTTTCATCTCTTGTGACAGCTAACTTCGACGTGATCAACTCCCACCCTTCTCTTTTACCAAACTATGGCGGTGTGGGGATGTACGGACGATTTGTTCATGAAGCGGTGATCGCAAACAAAGAGACAAAAAGCGGTGTGAGCATACACTATGTAAACGAAGAGTACGACGAAGGGAAGATCATCTTACAAAAAGAGTTGCCTCTTGCTCAAGATGAGTCTGTTGAAACTCTTGAAGCAAAGGTGAAAAGACTAGAACAACAAGCAGTTGTGGAAGCGTTAGAGTTATGTTTGAAGTAAGTGAATACATCGGCATCATCGCTTTTGCAATGAGTGGATTTTTTGTCGGGGTGAGAAACCATCTCGACTTCCTCGGAGTACTGATCTCTACATTTTTAACAGCGCTTGGCGGTGGGATCATCCGTGACGTGATCGTAGATCGAGTTCCTTTTACATTTTCACACACCTACCCTGCTCTTATAATACTCAGCGTTATGACTCTTATGATCATTTTTAAATTTCACAGACGAGATTCGATCGAGAACAAACTGCTTTTCATTGTAAGTGACTCCATAGGTTTAGTCTCTTTTAGCATCTCGGGTGCTATCATAGGGATACAAGCAGGTTTTAACCTTACAGGGATCATTGCGGTGACATTTATAACTGCCGTCGGTGGCGGTATAGCTCGTGATGTCACTATAAATGAGATCCATTTTGTATTTAAAACAGGGTTTTACGGTACTATTGCCATACTAATAGCGCTGAGTGTTTATATACTCCATATAAACAACTATGTAAATCTTCTCTCGACTACTCTACTGTTTGTGTTCTTCTTATCGCTCAGACTCCTTGCGTTTTACCGCAAGTGGTCTATACCGCTTAAGTAATATAAGCTAACTTTCAGTACATTATAGATAAAATTTCGTCCTCTTAAAAGATGGCCAATTAGCTCAGTCGGTAGAGCAAGTGACTGAAAATCACTGTGTCCTTGGTTCGATTCCGAGATTGGCCACCACTTCAAAAACAAAAAAATCATACAATCAATTTGCAATCTTTTTGTTATAATTTCAAACGCTATTTTTATAGTATTTGGGGCTGACCTGGTTTCGACGGGATTTGGTAGCTTTTAACTGCATGTCGGACTGAGCACTTCCGTTACGCGGCTCACTTGCGAATAAACGCAAACAATACAAATTATCGCCCAGCTTTAGCAGTAGCTTAAGTTTTTAACCCCTCGCAAGAGGCGGGCTGCTTCACCTGTTGACTCTAGATAGGCAGGATTCGAAGTATAACCCTTATGTAGATATATCTTGAGTCTGTCTCAGCTTAAGAAGAACCTCCGAGACTCGTCTTGTGTAGCTTTGCAAGTTGTGTGAAGCAGGATTAAACCAAACAACTTCTCTAAGCATGTAGACGTTAGGAGTAGCTGGGTTTCGGACTGCGGTTCGATTCCGCACAGCTCCACCAAAAATATCGCTTTTATTTTATATGGATTTTCAAATCATATAAGTTTACTGAAATAATTTTCTTTAAAATATCTAACAACTGGTTTTTGAT